>JAYEKB010000060.1:0-5120 GCA_034660835.1 Thermodesulfobacteriota bacterium | reverse complement strand
CAAAAAGTTAATATTGCTCCGGCTGAGGATCGAAATCCAGATCTTGCCAGTATCAAAAAACAAAGCGTAACTCGCCGGTTTGGCGCAAAGGTTCCTGAAAGAGCAGCGGATCAGTACTTAAATCCTGAAGAGGCAATGGCAGAGGCCTCACGCTGTCTGCAATGTGATCTTGTCTGCAACGTCTGTGTGACAGTGTGTCCCAACCGGGCCAATGTTGCTATCAAGGCAGAACCCGTATCCTTTCCTGTGCAGACAATTCTTGCAGACGGTTCCATTAAAACCGATGGAAAGGTTCGGCTTAAGCATGCTTATCAGGTTATAAATATCCCCGATTTCTGTAATGAATGTGGAAATTGTAAAACCTTCTGCCCAACTGCTGGGGCACCGTATCGTAGTAAATCCCATGTACACATCTCTGCCGCAAGCCTTGAAGCACACGGGGAAGGATTTTTTATGGCAGAGCCGGGTTTGATGAAAATGATTCAGGGCCGGAAAAAAGCCACTCTAATCGACAAGGGGGAAAGTTTTCTTTTTGAAGATGCGGAAGTTAAGCTGACACTTGCCAAGGACTCATTTGAGGCATCAAATATTGAATTGAAAACAGAAATAAAAAATAAAAAACTGAGGAGAGTTGTCGAAGCTGCAGTTTTATTTAATTTGCTGGATGGAAGAAGCCCCTTTGTTTGATCCCGGATAAGGTCTTGACTCCGCATAATATGAAAAATTTAAAAATTATCATGCGGGGTGCCGGAGATCTGGCAACAGGCGTGGCACTCAGACTGCATCGCTCTGGCTTTAAACGTTTGTTACTCCTTGAAACAGAGCATCCCCTTGCGGTACGCCGGTTGGTCTCTTTTTCAGAAGCAGTTAATATTGGAAAAGTTTCCATCGAAGGTATAATAGCTGAACGCATTGATGACGCAGGAACACTGGAGCAATGGCTACCAGATAATAACATTCCCATTTTAATTGACTCGACCGGAAACAGTATCCACAAGCTTCAACCCGATATTGTGATTGATGCTATTATAGCCAAGCGCAATATCGGCACGGAGATCACTGATGCCGAACTTGTCATCGGTCTTGGTCCCGGTTTTACGGCTGGTAGAGACGTAAACTGCGTCATCGAAACCAAGCGGGGCCATAATTTGGGCAGGGTCATTTATGATGGCTCCGCAGCCCCTGATACCGGAATCCCCGGAAACATCGGCGGCTATACCAATGAGCGTTTGTTACGGGCACCAAATGCAGGAATATTTGAGACAAACTGTAACATCGGCGACAGGGTAGAAAAAGGAGAGTGCGTGGCAACAGTTGACTCTTCGCCTGTTATTGCAAGCATATCCGGTGTAATACGTGGACTGTTGCGCTCCGCTACTCCGGTGGATAAGAGTACAAAACTTGGAGATATTGATCCGCGCGGCAAAGTGGCCTTTTGTACCACCGCATCGGATAAAGCCATGGCTGTTGGTGGAGGCGTACTTGAAGCAATACTGAACAACTACAACTCTCCATAGAAAGAAGGGCTAACACAGATTAACGTAACTTCTCAATAAGTGGTGGCAATGTTCTGCTATTCTGTGTAGGAGCCCTGTCCCCAGGGCGATAAAAAAGGCCGGCGTCGTACCACAAGCCTACAATCGCCCAGAGGACTGGGCTCCTACAAAAAAGTAGAACCTCCAGTTATTGAAAAGTGACAGATTAACAAACACGGAGGATTACATTTATGGGTGCGACTGAAAAAAATCAAACAAACACTGAACCTGACGCCAATCCTTTCGATTCAGAACTCATCTTCGGCCTTGAAGACAGACCCTCCGTTCCTGTAGCCTTTTTTGCCGCTATGCAACATATGCTTGCCTCCATTGTCGGTATTGTGACCCCTCCCATCATTATCAGTAATGCATTAGGCTTAGATGTTACCGATGCATCCTATATTATCAGTATGACCCTGCTGATTTCCGGGATTGCTACTTTTATTCAGGCAAAACGGATAGGACCGGTAGGTTCCGGATTACTTGCAATGCAGGGTACAAGTTTTGCATTTCTCGGCCCGATAATCGGGGCTGCCATTGCTGTAAAGAATCAAGCTGATGCACACACTGCACTTGCTGTTGTCTTTGGCTGTATTATGGCAGGTTCGTTTATAGAGATGATTATCAGCCGTTTTCTGCATCTGGCGCAAAAAATCATTACTCCGGTGGTAACAGGTGTTGTGGTGACCCTGATCGGTCTGACCTTAATTAAGGTCGGTCTGGTGAGTATGGCCGGTGGTTTTTATGTGATGAACAATGTTCCTGATGCGTTTGCCAGTCTGCAAAACCTCGGGATCGCCTTTCTGGTGCTTGCTATCATTGTGGCTCTGAACATGAGCAAAAACCAATACCTGCGTATGTCTTCCATCGTCATTGGATTGACTGTGGGCTATATCCTGGCAGCAGCTCTGGGCATGGTTAATTTTTCCAAGCTGGAAGGGATGAGTTTATTTACGATCCCTCAACCTCTCAAGTATGGAATCGATTTTTCCTGGGGTGCATTCTTTGCTATCGGGCTTGTTTATGTCATCACCGCTATTGAGTCCATTGGCGACTTGACAGCCACCTCTATGATATCGAGACAACCTGTAACAGGACCGGTGTACATGAGCCGTATCAAAGGTGGTGTACTGGCCGATGGCATTAATTCCTTTCTGGCCGGTTTATTCAATACATTCCCCAACACCACCTTCAGTCAGAACAACGGTGTAATTCAGTTAACCGGAATTGCCAGTCGCTATGTTGCTTACTTTATTGCAGGCATTCTGATTCTGATGGGCCTGTCACCCGTGCTTGCCGGTATCTTCCGCATTATGCCGGAACCTGTTCTCGGGGGGGCCACAATCCTCATGTTTGGTACGGTTGCAACAGCAGGAGTGAAGATTCTCGCTACCCAAAAAATAGACAACCGCTCTACCTTGATTATTGCTGTGTCATTAGGACTGGGACTGGGTGTAACCATGGTTCCTGAAGTGTTGAAAAACTTTGCCCCGGCTGAGATCCGAAATGTCTTTGCCTCCGGCATTACCACAGGAGGTCTGACGGCCATCATCTTGAATCTGGTGCTGCCTCATAAAAAATCAACCGGTAAATAATTGACGGTGCCTTGATTGATTAGATTGTTTGTGCAGGTGTAGGTTGTGGTTGAGCGCTTCATTTCCTGAATGTTGGGTTTCGCTGGGATTCTTCATTTGCCGAACAGGTAGTTAAAAGAAAGAAAAAAGCGAAACCCAACAGTTAAAGAACAGTTCGCTCAACCGCAACCTACCATACTGCAGAGGTATCAATTCATGTGCAATGAACTATATGAATTGAAAACAACCGTCAGTTCCACGTCATCCCCGAATGTTGTTATCGGGGATCCAGTAGCCGAAAGCACCCTGGATCGAAGTCTACGTTTATCTCCCGCTAAAAGCATGCGGGAATGACAGAATGCACAAAATGTGACAAAGTAGAATTAATACGTTGAAAAAATACTGCACTGTAACCTGGAAACATATTTAAAAAAGGAGAACCGAATGGGAAAACATACGCTTTTTACCCTGAATCCCTGGTTTGATGAAGATGGTCAGGGACCCTATTATTGCCCTGACTGCGGGGTGATTGAAGGTTTTTTAGCCTTTTCACCTGAGGTCCGAAATGAGATAGAGATCGTTTCAGTTGATTATCCAAGGCCCAGAAATGAGATCGTCCAACATCTTGGCATAGAGAATCAGAGTTGTCCTGTTCTTGTCCTGGATGATGAGGAACAGATGCCTGAAGAAACCCGACAAAGTCTGTCTACGGGAAAGAAATTTATTAGCAATGCAATTCAGATTTGTAATTTTTTAGGGGATACCTATAACGGGGTAAAACCGCATCCATAAAAATGGATCTGTCGTAAAGTTTGCCATTGGAACAGATATGACGGCTTTGCCTACATTAAGCCGTAGTCAAGCAACAGAAGAGAGAAGCAAACGGAGTACATATTGTCCCAACTCGAACATATAGAAGCCATTGAAAAACGCCTCTGGAGTGCTGCCGATAATCTTCGCGCCAATTCCAACTATGCAAGCAATGAATATTTTTTGCCCGTCATGGGGCTTGTCTTTCTGCGCCATGCCTATAGCCGATACCTCATGGTCAAGGCCGCCATCGAACCGAACCTGCCCAGCCGCGGTGGCAAGACACGGCCGTTGACAAAAGAGGATTTTTCCAGGCAAAGTGCCGTTTTTCTACGGCCCGAGGCCCGGTTTGATTACCTGGTGGCCCTGCCTGACAGCGAGGACCGCGCCCGTGCCATCATTCAGGCCATGGAATTGATTGAAACGGATTATAAAAACCTGCGCGGTGTACTGCCCAAAGGGGAATATCAGGAGCTGGACAATCAGGTTCTCGGCCAACTGCTGCGTACCCTCAACCCGGAAGAGTTAAAAAAGGTTTCCGGTGATGTCTTTGGCCGCATCTACGAATATTTTCTCACCCAGTTTGCTGATCAGAAGGCCCATGACGGCGGTGAGTTCTTCACCCCCGTCTCGCTTGTTTCCCTGATCGCCCATGTGCTTGATCCCCAGCGCGGCACCGTGCTTGATCCGGCCTGCGGCTCGGGCGGCATGTTTGTCCAGAGCGCCGGGATCGTGCAGGAACATGGTAACAGCCCCACGGATAAACTTACCTTTCGCGGTCTGGAGAAAAACGCCACCACCATTCGCCTCGCCAAGATGAACTTAGCGGTGCACGGCCTGGAAGGAGATATCCAGAAGGCGATTACCTATTATGAAGACCCGCACGAACTGGTGGGCAAGGCCGAATACGTGATGGCTAATCCGCCTTTCAACGTGGATGAGATCGACGCCGACAAGATCAAGCGTGATCCACGCCTGCCTTTCGGTCTGCCCGGGGTCAACAAAAAGGGTAAGGTCAGCAACGGCAACTACATCTGGATCAGTTATTTTTATTCCTACCTGAACGAAACAGGCAGGGCCGGTTTTGTCATGTCCTCCCAGTCCTCCAGCGCCGGTGGCCAGGAAGCCAAAGTGCGGCGGAAACTGATCAAGACCGGTGACGTGGACGTGATGATTGCCATCCGTTCCAACTTTTTCTATA
>JAYEKB010000059.1:0-18984 GCA_034660835.1 Thermodesulfobacteriota bacterium | reverse complement strand
GCGAGCTCATGGTCTCATTCGCAAAATTCCCAAGCAGAACAGATATCAGGTGACGCTCAAAGGAGTCCGGTTGATCAATATAGTAAATGCATTTTGGGCTGCATCTATTGAAGATTTAATGAAAATTGCTGCTTGATTTTCTTGTTTTTTATGACAGACTTTCAGGAGTAAGGTACTAATAAATCGATTTCGTCCGGATCTCGCGCTTTAACATAAAACCAGACTTGGGTTCAGTTCCTGATGACCGGATCATGAGCCGGGAACCGTCTTGAAACATCATTTTACGTCCGTCCAGGGTTTATAATGCCTGGTCAAATTTTCATCAAGCAGCATCGCCCCTGATAAGATCATTGGCAAAGGAGGTTTGGAAATAGGAATTTTTCTTTTTTTTGCAGAAGTAACAAAGGATTGACGATATTAGTAATAGTTAGGGTTGACCCGGAGGCAAAAATTTTTTATTAATATATGGGCTTGAAAGTTGAGTGGTACATCTGTCGAACAAAATCCTTACACTTACATATAAACAAGTAATCCAACAAAGGAGAAAAACATGGGACAAACGCACGAAGAAAAATTAATCCTCTGGTTTGATGAGATCGGCATTGACGATGTACCACTGGTGGGCGGAAAGAATGCATCACTTGGTGAAATGTATCAGCATCTGACCGGTAAGGGCGTGGCAGTTCCCCACGGTTTTGCCATTACTGCCTATGCCTATCGCTACCTCCTGAAAGCAGCAGGTGTCGAGAATGATATCAAAGAGGTTCTAGCTGATCTGGACACCGAGGATATGCACAACCTGGCCGAGCGCGGTGAAAAATGCCGGAACATCATTCGCCACGCCGAGTTTCCCGATGATTTACGTGACGCCATTATTGAAGCATACCAGAAGATGGAAGCCGAGTATGGTGACAATGTCGACGTAGCTGTCCGTTCCTCTGCCACGGCCGAAGATCTGCCGGATGCCTCCTTTGCAGGCCAGCAGGAGACGTACCTCAACATCCACGGCTACGAGGACATCATCAGGAACTGCCGTAAATGTTTTGCTTCCCTCTTTACCAACCGTGCCATCTCCTATCGCCAGCATCAGGGCTATGGCCAGTTTGACGTCTACCTGTCCATCACCATCCAGAAAATGGTTCGTTCCGACTCCTCCTCATCCGGAGTTTTGTTCTCCATTGATACCGAGTCCGGTTTTGAGGACGCTGTTTTCATCACCGGTGCCTGGGGTCTGGGTGAAAATGTGGTGCAGGGCGCGGTAAATCCGGACGAGTATTACGTGTTCAAGCCCACCCTGAAAGAGGGCAAACGACCCATTGTTGGTAAAAAGGTTGGCTCTAAAGAGATCAAGATGATCTACGATAACGATCCTTCTACTGACGAGCCGGTTCAGAATATTGATACCACTGAAGAGGAGCGTAAAGCCTACGTCATTAACGACGACGAAATCCTGCAGCTTGCCAAATGGGCCTGTATTATCGAGGATCACTACGGCAAGGGCATGGACATTGAGTGGGCCAAGGATGGTGACGGTGTTAATGTCGGTACCGGCAAGCTGTTCATCGTCCAGGCACGTCCCGAGACTGTTCACTCCCAGGCCAACAAAGACGTTATGGAGACCTATAAGCTCCTGGAAAAGGGCAAAATTATTGCCGAGGGGTTGGCTGTAGGCACCAAAATCGGCCAAGGTGTTGCCCATTGCATTGACGATGTCAAGGATATCTCCACCTTCAAAAAAGGAGAAGTGCTGGTAACGGATATGACTGATCCGGATTGGGAGCCGATCATGAAGATCGCCGGTGCCATTATCACCAACCGTGGCGGCCGGACCTGTCATGCTGCTATTATTTCCCGTGAGTTGGGTATCCCGTGTGTAATCGGCACCGGTGACGGCTCTGAAAAGATCGAGACCGGCCAGCAAATCACTGCATCTTCAGCCGAGGGCGAGACCGGTTATGTTTATGACGGCTTGCTCAAATTTGAGATTCAGAAAACCGATCTCGACAACATGCCCGCCACTAAAACAAAAATTATGATGAACCTGGCCATCCCGGAAAAGGCTTTTTCCGAGTGTCAGATACCAAACGATGGTGTTGGCCTTGCCCGTGAGGAGTTTATTATTAACTCCCATATCGGTCTTCACCCTCTGGCCCTGTACAATTATGAGGAACTGAAGAAATCCGATGATCCTGAGAAACAGGAGATCGTTGCAAAGATTGATGCCAAGACCGGTGCCTATACCGATAAAAAACAGTTTTTTATCGATAAGGTTGCCGAAGGCGTTGGCCGTATTGCTGCCGGTTTCTATCCCAAGGATGTCATTGTTCGACTGTCTGATTTCAAGAGTAACGAGTATGCCAACCTGGCAGGCGGCACCTTGTATGAGCCGGAAGAGGAAAACCCGATGATCGGCTGGCGCGGCGCTTCGCGTTACTATGATCCCAAGTATCGTCCCGCCTTTGAGCTGGAGTGCCAGGGTTTACTCAAGGCACGGAACGAAATGGGGTTGAACAACATCAAACTGATGGTGCCCTTCTGCCGTACTCCGGAAGAGGGTAAAAAGGTTATCGAGGTTATGCGCGAATGCGGCCTGGTGCAGGGTGAGAATGGGTTGGAGCTCTATGTCATGTGCGAGATTCCCAGTAACGTCATTTCCGCTGATGCCTTTGCCGACATCTTTGACGGTTTTTCCATTGGTTCCAATGACCTGACCCAGTTGACTTACGGGCTCGACCGTGACTCCGGCCTTATCGCCGGCATCGCTGACGAGCGGGATGAGGCAGTGAAGGATATGGTCCGCATGGTCATTAAGACCGCCAAGCGGCGAGGTAAAAAAATCGGCATCTGCGGTCAGGGTCCTTCCGACTTTCCCGAATTCGCCACTTTCCTGGTTGAACTGGGTATTGACTCCATGTCACTGATCCCGGATACGGCCATCAAAACCCGACTGGCCGTTCATGAGAAGGAAAAAGAGATGGGCATAGCGCCCTGACGGGAAGGTGGATTAGCTGTTTAGCCTGTAACAGTTTGAATCGCTACAACGTACTACCTGAACAGTAACAGCTAAACAAAAAGGCGGAGCATATGCTCCGCCTTTTTTGTTTCCTTCAGCCTTGAATTTTGAAAAAATTCCTGAATGATTCCCAAATCCATCAGGTGTGCTCAGAACCCGGATTCAGGCCGACTGATCCTGATCAAGGTGCTTAGCCTCATCGATGAGCATGATGGGGATATCGTCACGAATTTCATAGATAAGTTTACAGGTATGGCAGATAAGGCCATTGCTTTCCTTATTGAGCCTGACCTCTCCCTTGCATTTGGGACAGGCGATAATGTCGAGCAGTTCCTGTTTAATCATGGTGTTATTTTTGTGGAATTTGAGAGAATAATTTCCGGATTGACGATGGGCCGGAAAGATCGTATACATCGGATCTACAGCTAAAAATAATATATTACCAGAAAATTAATGTACAAACACGAAATAGTTATATGAAAAAGAGTATACCGGTTGACCAGGCCGTAGGTATGGTCCTGCCGCATGATATTACAGAAATAGTCAAAGACGAGTTTAAGGGATGTGCCTTTAAAAAAGGACATATTATTCGGACCGAAGATCTGGATCATCTTCGCCGCCTCGGTAAAGAGCATATCTATGTGATGGAACTTACGGAAAACGAAATTCATGAAAATGAGGCCGCTCGTCTGATGGTCGCTTCTCTTGCCGGAGCAGGAACCGAGTACACAACTGAAGTGGTGGAAGGCAAAGTGGCGATCAAAGCAGCCCATGACGGTCTGCTCAAGGTTGATAAGGAGGCCTTGTTTCGCTTTAACCTGCTGGGCGAGGTTATGTGTTCTACCCTGCACACCAACACCCCTGTACGAAAGGGAGAGCAGGTGGCTGCCAGTCGACTCATTCCTCTGGTAGGAGAACGCAAACTGGTCGCCCAGGCGATATCCATTGCCGAAGCCGGTGACAAGATTGTCCGGGTTCTGCCGCTTACCAAAGTTAAGGCAGGGCTTGTTATCACCGGCAGCGAGGTATTTTACGGCCGCATTGAGGACAGGTTTGAACAGGTGCTGCGCAGTAAGCTGGAAGGGTTGGGTTCGGAAGTAGCCATGGTTGGTTTTGCACCCGATGACCCAAAGCGTATTGCTGCAGAAATTAAAAAATGTCTTGACGAAGGTGCTGATCTTATCGTTACTTCCGGCGGCATGTCTGTTGATCCAGATGATGTTACCCGGATCGGCATCAAAGAGGCAGGAGCAGAGGATATGGTGTATGGTACTCCCGTCCTGCCCGGTGCCATGTTCCTGGTGGGGCGGATCGGTACGGTGCCGGTGCTCGGGTTGCCGGCCTGCGGCATGTTTCACAGCATTACGGTGTTTGACCTGATCCTGCCGCGCATTCTTACCGGAGAAATAATCGGTCGGATGGAATTTGCCGAAATGGGGCATGGTGGCCTGTGCCGTAACTGCAAGCGTTGTCAGTATCCGGTCTGTAATTTTGGCAGATAGTGTTTGCTGGTGGTAACTGTAAGCAACCACGGAGTACCCGAGGCTATACATGTTTAGGGCCTGTTAAGAAATAAGTGTCACACCTATGCATCTCTGCTTCAGGTCATATTTGTACGATTTTCAATTACAAAATCCTCAACGTAGCCATGCTACGCCTCCGGTTTTGTGCAATCAAATCGTACAAATCTAACCCAAATCAGAGCGCCTAAATGCAACACTTATTTCTTAACAGGCCCTTAGCTTATAAAATATGTTGAAGCTTTCAAGTTGTCAGTTGGTTTTTTCGTGTTTGAAAAAACCACTTCCTGTATCTTCATCCCAGTTGCTTTCCCTGCTGTTTTTTGTATAAAATTTGTAATTTCAGAGTAAAACTGATATCCTATATGAAATAATGAAACTATTCTGTTTTGGGAGACTTATTTTTTTTCTGCAGGAGATGCTGAAATGAACTATCGATCCATTCGCCTGTTCTGCCTGTGTTCTGTTGTCATGCTTTTGAATTGTAATAATGTGTCTGCAGCCATACTGGATCCCGGGTTCGGCAATGACGGCCGGGTAGCTGTTGAGCTTGGAGTCTATGGTGACCGTGCAAACGCGGTTGTTGTTCAGCCGGACGGTAGAATTATTGTTGCCGGATCTTCCTCCAATACCTCTGATCTGGATTTTATGCTCTTCCGGTTACTTGCCGACGGGTCTCTGGATCCTGAATTTAATTATGACGGCACTGTCACCTCGTCCGTAGGACCATCAGATGACGAAATTATGGCCCTTGTTCTGCAGGATGACGGCAAGATTATTGCAGCCGGTTACAGCAGTAATGGCACAGATAGGGATTTTGCCCTGGCCCGCTATAACAGCGATGGCTCTCTTGACCGTAATTTCGGTCAGGAAGGAATGGTGGTTTCCTCGGTCGGAAACAGTGATGATGAGATCACTGGCCTGGCACTGCAGGAGGACGGAGCATTTGTTGTGACCGGTTCCGCTCTGGGTACTGCCGGCCGGGTTATCGTGCTGGGAAGATATCTTGCAGATGGCTCGCTGGATACTGGTTTTGCAGATGATGGATTTTCCTTTACCGGTGTGGGCGAAGAAGCCCAGGCAGAGAATGTTGCCTTACTTGATGATCAGGGAATTGTGGTTTCCGGATCATATGGTGATGGTGACAAGACCGGGCTCATGATCGTTGGGTTTACCTTTGATGGACAACTTGATGCCGGCTTTGGTGATAACGGTATTGGTATCCCGGCAGATGATCAGACCTTCAGCGAAGGGTATGGCATGTTTGTCCGCAGCGATGGGACGATTCTTGTGGCCGGTTCTGTTGGAGAAGAGGGAAAACGTGATGCTGCTCTGTTCCAGTTTACAGCAAGCGGAGATCCTGATCCTGATTTTGAGGATAATGGAGTTCTTGTGACAGCCGTCAGTGCCGAGGATGATGTTCTCTATGATGTTGTTGCAGAAGATAAGTATATTGCAGCCAGTGGTTTTACAACTGTTGGCAATATCCGGGAATTTCTTTTTATCACCTATGAGGATTCCAGTGTCACTGTCCAGCAAACGCCAGCCCATCAGGTTGAGAACCAGACACTTGCCGACGGTTCAAGTTTGAGGATTACCGAACTGCAGGTTGAAGAATCATTTGATGATTATCAGGCAGCCCAGGAATCAGATGAACTGCTGTTAGATGTGGTTACTACAGAGTTTGGCGATGGTGATGATGTCGCCACCGCTCTGGCCGCAGTGCCGTCTTCCGGTATTGTCGTTGTCGGAGTGAGTTCTCAGAGCGAAACTACAAGTTCAGCTGTCAGCAAATACATCAGCGCTAAGGCATCCTGGGATACAGGCACTACACAGAGCACTGGCAGCGTGTATCTTTTTACCGGTCAACCCTACGATGTTACCCGGACTTCGGCAATTATTTCAGCTGAAATTGTATCGGGAATTGGCAATGTAACGAAACGGGGTGTTGTCTTCAGTACCATGCCTAATCCGATCTTGAAAGATGACGGAACTTCGGATGGAGACGGAGATAATGGCGACGGCGGAGATGGTGGTGATGATACCATAGCACCGACTATTACAAATGAAACCCCTGGCAATTTTTTAACAGGTGAGACGGTCACCCTGGCAATTACAACGGATGAGAACGCAACATGTAAGTATAATAAAGGCTCTGATCCAGCGTATGCTTCGATGACCAATTTCTTTTCAGGAGTAGGCGCTACCAGTCATTCGGCAAATCTCAACAGCCTGGTTGCAGATTCATATACCTATTATGCCCGCTGTGTCGATACGGCAGGAAACGAGAGTTCCACGGGGACAGCTATTTCCTTTACTGTAGGGAGTTCGGCTAGTGCGGTAATCAACAAGACTCTTCAATCAGCCGGCAACTTGTTTGTCGCTACAGCCATAGCTGCAGATCTAAGTGATGTCAATGATAACAATAACAATGTATTTGACCCCAATGGAGAAGGTTTGCTTGGTAATGGCAATGATAACAATAACAATATATTTGACCCCAATAGAGAAGATTTTCTTGAAGAGGGTAACACTCGGGAAGGTTCCGGTACAGGTACCTTCAGCTCAAAATTGGAAAAACTGAAACCGGGTACCTATTTTTATGCACGGACCTATGCGGTAGTCGACAATGAAACGTTTTATGGCAACCAGGTGGGATGGCGGACAGCTGATTCGTGTTTTATTGCAACCGCAGCCTTTGGCTCGATTCTCCATCCCTCTGTCCGACTACTCAGAGAGTTTCGGGACACGTTCATGCTCAATAATTATCTGGGCCGGTCGCTGGTAACCCTGTACTATCGCTACTCGCCTTCTGCTGCTGATGTTATTGCAGCTGACAGCACATTACGTCTCATTACAAGGATTCTCCTCCTGCCCTTGGTTGGAGCGGCTTGGCTGGCGATCCAACTCGGTATGACGGGGTTGTTTTTGCTGGCAGCTGTTGCCGGTTTGTGCTGGTACATGATAATGCGGCCCGGATTTATTTTCAGGCATCCATAGATTCCAAGGATAGTGAGTCTTTTTTTCCGCCGTTGACAATTGTAACAATAAAAAATATTTGTGCGGGCCGTGTCCCGTCCAAGAAGGTAGATAGAAATGATTAGTAGTAAAACAATACAAAGAACACTGCTGCCCGATGCCCGCGGCTTTACTCTGATTGAACTCATGGTGGTCATGGTTATTCTCGGTATCCTGGCCGGTATGATCGTGCCGCGGATCATGGATCGTCCGGAAGAGGCACGCCGCACCAAGGCAGCCGTGGATATCCAGGCCCTGGAGCAGGCGCTGCAACTGTACAAACTTGATAACGGCAAATACCCCACAACCGAACAGGGGCTGCAGGCGTTAATTGAAGCGCCTTCGGTGGGCCGTTTGGCCAAGAAATGGCGCAAGGGCGGCTATCTTGATAAGTCCAGGGTGCCCAAGGATCCCTGGGATAATGATTTTATATATATCAGTCCCGGCCTGCATGGCGATTTGGACCTGATGTCCTATGGGCCGGACGGTGAACCAGGTGGAGAGGAGACAGATGCGGACATCAATAACTGGGAGCTGTGAACCAGAGGACAGAAACCCGATGAAAGAAGACAGAATGCAGAGATGTGTTGAATTCTGAACATAATACTTCTCCTGCCGGTTTTACCCTTGTTGAACTTATCGTGGTGATGGTCCTGATCACCATGATGACAGCCTTTGCCATTCCGAAAATTCGCTCCAGTCTTTTTACCGATCAGCTCAAGGCCACTGCCAGGAAGTTTATCGGTCTTGTTTCTGAAATCGGTCAGGAAGCCCGTTCTAAAAGAACCGGAGTGGTACTTCGTTTTGACCGGGAGCAGCATCTGTTTACCACTGCTCCTACTACGGGCATTACGAAGGATGACGCTGTCAAGCGATACCCAAAGGTCCAGGTGTCCGAATCAGTACAGGTGGTGGACATATCATCCGTCCATGGTGAGAAAAAAACTCTTGGCGAACTGATGATTCCTTTCAGTTCCCGGGGGTATGTTGACAAAACGGTTGTCCATCTTCGAGATGACAGTGGAGACGAGCTCAGCGTGATATTGTCCCCTTTTCTCGGTGCGACCAGGGTGCTTGAAGGATATGTTTCCCTTGATGATGATCGCTTTACCCTTTCTGATAATTGATGTCGGTGAAATTGATCAGACCCAATAGAGGGAATGGACGTCTCCTTGTCCAGGAATCGGAAGCTGGCTTTACCCTGCTTGAGATCATGGTGGCTGTCGCCATCATCGCCATTTCTTTTGTCTCCCTGCTTGGCTCCCAGTCCCAGAGTATCTCCATTGCTGCGATTTCCCGTTTTGAAATAACTGCGTCCATGCTGGCCAGGCAGAAATTAACTGAAATACAGCTCGCTGACTTTGAGGAGTTAAGCACGGCTGAAGGTGATTTTGAAGATGATTCTGTTAACTTTCACTGGCAGACTGAAGTGAACGAGCTGACAGAGGATGAAATCGGCATCAGCGGTGCAGACGAAATGGTGAAAGTTGTGGATCTTACCGTGAGCATGGGCACTGATGAGAATATGATCTATCGGGTCCGCGCTGTAGTAATGGCAGAGATCAAACCTGTAAAGAAAAAATAGATACTTTTGCGTGGCAACGAATAGACTGAACATAGAGACAAAAAATGCAGGCTTTACCCTGCTTGAAATCATGCTTGCCATGCTGGTGCTCGGCATGGTCGTTGCCATGGTTTCTCTTTCTCTTTCGGGTTCAATCAAGGCCATTGATGCCACCAGTGAACAGGGAGAGATTTATTACCGGGCCCAGGTGGCCATGGAGCGTATCAGTGAAGACCTGGCCTCTGCTGTATTACCTGAGAACGCGGAATTTATTGGCAGCAAAGGTGAAAGTGAGAGCGGCCGGACAGATGAGCTTTCCTTTGCTTCCATGGCTCATCTTGTTTTTGATTTGGAAAACGGTCAACCCGGCATGGGGATCATTAGTTATGCAGTGCGGCCTGACAGGATTGATGAGCAGCAGCTGGTTCTTTTGCGCAGTGATGTCCTCTATCGTCCCATGGAAGAACAGGCGGAAAGGGAAAATGATGGGGAACCGTTTCTCCTCTGTGACCGGCTGCGATCAGTTCGTTTTTCTTTTGTCGACTACAATGGTGAAGAACTTGAAACCTGGGATACCAGGGTGGGGGAGGGAGAGGAGAAAGAAAAGGCTGAACGCCGGTTGCCGGCAGCTGTTTCCTGCATCCTGGAATTCTGGGTTAACCGGAATGAGGAGACCTCCATTATTTTTGAAACAACAGTGGTCTTGCCGGTCGGACTGATTCAGGCTGAGAGCGATCAGGGGGAGCAGGGTGCTACGTAATAGGTCGGGTATGGCGCTTGTCCTTACCCTGCTTGCGGTCAGCTTCCTTGTGGCTGTAACTGTTCAACTCGGGTCCTCGGTTAACCGGCAGATGCATTCTGCAGCCAACCAGGGAAAAATTGTTCAGCTTGATGCCATGCTCCTGTCCGGTCTAAACCTTGCCCGTGCGGCTCTACTGGCCGATCAACAGGAAAATGACCATGATTCTTCCTTTGACAACTGGGGAGAGTTTGAACAGGATACTCTTGCCGCTGTTTTTAGTGAAGGTACCCTGGGTATCAATGTCACCGATTTGTCCGGCCTGCTGCAGGTGAATGCACTGGTGTTGACGGATGAGGAGAAAAAAAGGCGGCAGAAAGAGCAGGGACCTGGCAAAAAGGATAAGAAAAAGGGACCCAGGAAAGATCCGGAGAAAAGCCGGCGCGATCTATGGAAACGGTTTTTGACCTCAGGCAATTTCGTCTTTGAAGATGAGGACGCTGCAGCAGGCCTGGTTGACAGTTTGGTGGATTGGCTGGATAAAGATGATGAAGAACATGAAAATGGTGCTGAGCGGGAATATTA
Organism: Thermodesulfobacteriota bacterium; assembly: GCA_034660835.1. GTDB lineage: Bacteria > Desulfobacterota > Desulfobulbia > Desulfobulbales > Desulfobulbaceae > Desulfobulbus_C. The sequence goes on along the minus strand of JAYEKB010000059.1, from coordinate 8,545 downwards.
TAGTTCCCGGAATCCTCCTTATATCCCCGCTAATGGACCGATCCTTTTTTTGGAAGAGCTGCTACTGATCAAGGGCTGGAATAAAAAAGTCCTTTATGGCGAGAAAGAACATTCCGGTATCATTGATTATTTGACCATTGCCGGCCAAAACGGTATGATAAATATAAATACGGCTCCGGCTCCGGTCCTACAGGCGCTACATGCGAACATGACAGAAGCACTAGCCGCTGATCTTGTTGATTTCAGGAGTGAAGAGGAGAACAAAGACCTGCTGGCTAAACCGGAATGGTACCGTCAGGCAGGTGATTTTCCTGGAGATATCACTTTTGAAAAAGATCTGATTACGACAAGTAGCAGCTTTTTTCTCGTAACAATAACAGCACGCATCGACGGCTTGCAGCGCACTGGGAAGGGAGTCGTCCAACGCCAGGATAACAATGAACAGGTACTGCTCTACTGGAAAGTAGAATGACACCGATTGTATACATCTTAACGCACTATGGCAATAAGACAAGTAACCGTCGAAGGCGCAAATTGTAAAGCCTTAACACCTTGAACCTAAAACTTTTTACCTCTTTTCGGCAATAATGGCCCAACGTACCTTAGGTGTTGACATAAGTGATGATCTGCTGAGTGCAGTCGTTGTTGCCGGCAAAGGTAGGGACAGGCAGGTGGTGGCCTGCACATCCGTTGCCCTGGAAGAGCATAATGATACCCCCGAGATGCTTCATGACCTGCTTAAGCAGTTAAAGTGGGAGGGCGGACTCTGTGTCTCCGGGCTGCCGTTATCGTATTTTAGTCTGCGCAATCTTGTCCTGCCGTTTACAAGTGAGAAGAAAATACAGCAGATTCTTCCATTTGAACTGGAAGAACATCTCCTGATTCCTGTTGACGAACAGATTTTTGCAACAACAACCAGCGGCGCAAGTGATGATGGAACCAGTCTGTTGGTGGCTGCTGTAGAAAAGACAACTCTGGAGCTCCACCTTGATACCTTCCATACCTGTGACCTTGATCCGGACATAGTTTGTCCTTCAAGTTTTGCCCTGGCAGATCGACTTTGTGCAACCGGTTCAGACGAACAGGACTTCCTTCTGTTGTATGGTGATATGGGGTCTTTGACCATGGTCATCTGCCACCAGGGGCAGATCGTGTTTATGCGTCATCTTTCCTATCCGGAAAAAGTGTTTACCGATGCCATTTTTTCCTTTGACGGCACCAGTGTCAGGATTGCAGACAAGGCTGCAGCAGACGCAGCTCTCAGCGGCTTATGCATGGTTGTGCAACACAGTATTGACTTTTTTTATCATACAAGCAGCATAAGAGTAAAACCGGACCATGTTATTCTGGCCGGACCTATGCAGCTTGCCAAAGGATACCAGGAAAAAATTGAGCATGAACTCGGCCTGCCCAGCAGGGTCTGTGATCTGGTGCAGACCGGTCACGCAACCCTGGCAGGCGGAATTGCTGAAAGCTGGCAGCCTGCAATCTATGACCGTCCCCTGGCCCTTGCTCTGCAGGGAGGCCGCAAACATGTTGCCTTTAATTTCCGCAAGGATGAATTCGTTGCAAAGCGTCGTCTTCTGGGCTCAAAAAGACAGGCCATGGGGCTTGCTCTGGCGACAGGTTTCCTGTTTGCCATTTTTTTCGGTTACCTGTTTGTTGACTACCAGTCCCTAAAAAATAAGAATGATACCCTGATCGGGAAGATGGAGAAGCTTTTTCAAGAGAGTTTTCCAGGAGTTACCCGTATTGTAGACCCCCTGGTACAAATGCGGGCCAAGCTGCAGGAAGCGCAGGCACCAACGGTTTCCATGCCGCTTTTTACACAGGAAAAGCGGGTCCTTGCCATTCTTGCAGATATCTCAGCCCGGGTGCCTGATACCATTTCCATGCATGTATCACAACTGGTTGTTGACCAGGATTCAGTCAAGATCAAAGGGACGACCGATGCCTTTAACAATGTAAATGAAATTAAAAAGTTATTGTCCAGGTCAGCACGTTTTTCAGAGGTGAATATTGTTTCTGCAACCAAGGCCAAGGATAGGGCTGTTATCCGCTTTGAGATCAGGCTGCAGCTTGAGGAGAATTCCTGATGGCACTGACTACAAAAGACCGCAGGGCACTGGTTATCGGCATCAGTGCACTGGTTCTTTTTCTGCTGGTGCAGTTTGTGTTTTTCCCTTTGCTTGACAAGCGAAAACGGCTGAACCGGGGAATCAACATACGACAAAAAGGGTTGGTTGAAATGCAGGAGATGCAGTCCCGCTATACACAACTGAGCCGACAGAGCAATACCCTTGAGCAGCGGGTCGCCAGAAGGTCCGAAGAGTTCGGTCTTTTTTCATTTTTGGAAAAAATGGCTGCAGAGACCGAGGTCAAGGAAAATATTGCTTATATGAAACCCTCTGATGCTACTGGTGAAGGGGTGTTGCAACAGAGCATGGTAGAGATGAAGCTCAAGGGCATCAATCTCAAGCAACTGGTTGCTTTTTTTGAGCGGATTGAGTCCCCGGAAAACATTGTTGAACTGAAGCGGATATCCATCCAGGAAAACAAGAAACAAGAGGGCACCCTGGACGTAATCATGCAGGTTATCAGCTTGGTTCTGGCCGAAAACGAGGCGGGATAAGCTATGCTGTTTATAAAGTGGCTTATTCAAATTTCAGCTTATCTGTTCTACACCCTGGCAGTTCTGGTAATTATGCTCTGGTTCCAGTTTCCGGCTGATGCGGCTAAAGCCAGATTAGAGTCCGAGCTGCACAGACTTACTCCGGATTTGCAGTGGAAAATCGGCAGTATTGGTCTTGCTCTGCCTGCAGATATTCGACTCAATGCTATTGAGATCAGCGGCAGTCGTGAACAGAACAAGCAGATGTTTATCATAGATTCTCTATCACTGCGACCGGATCTGCGGGCATATTTCCAGAATAGAAAAATGTCTGCAGGTTACCGGTTGCACGCATTGGATGGTCGCGTCAACGGGCGGATGATCCTGGCATATGATCGTAACAGTCTGCGTTTTGATGGCAATGCCGGCAGGATTAAGATAAATGGCCTGCAACAGATTCTGCAGGATCTTGACCGATCTGTTTCCGGGACATTGTCCGGCAGCTTTACGGGCAAGGGTCAGCTACGTGCCCCGGGGATAAATGAACTGCAGGGGAAAGTGTTACTCGAAAAGGGAGAAATCAGTTTCCAGGAATCGGTCCTGGGGATGAAACAACTGGCCTTTGCTCAGGTGTCCAGCCGGATACAGTACGAGCCGGGGAATATTCAACTTGAGGGCGGCAGAGTTGAATCCCGCCTGCTTGCCGGTGAGTTCAGTGGTACTGTAAAGCCTGTCGGCGGCATTGGACGTTCAATACTCAAATTGAACGGATTTTTGATCCCGAGACCTGAATTCTTGTCCGGTATTGGGAATGACAGGGCGGTTAACCTGTTAAAGGAGCAGTTGCAGGAAGGGAAGCTGCCTTTTACCCTTAACGGCCCTCTGAAAGAACCCGGTATTGTTTTCACCGGCCTGCCCGTTGATTTTAATCAGCAGCTGCAGGGAGGACATTGAGAACCATGGTCCGTGTTGCAGCAAAATTGATGATTATTTTTCTTCTGGTCTCTACGGGAGTGTTTCTATGGTATGGTCGACTGGAAAAGAGGTGGCTGGCCGGTACAGATGAACCGGTGAAGGTCCGGACTGAGAAGAATACAGTCGATAACAGAGAAGATGTAACAACACCGGAACCAGTGGTTGCAGCACAGGATTTTCAGGTCATTGTGACCCGCAATATTTTTCAGGCCTCCCTGGAATCAGTGGCTGCAGCACCTGTAGAGGTGGTTGAGGAACTGGCCCCCACATCCTTGAATTTGACCCTGCTTGGCACAGTAACTGGTAATGATCGGGATGCGCGGGCAATTATTGTTGATAATAAGGAAAAACAACAGGATCTTTACCAAGTAGGTGACGCCGTACAGGGCGCATTTATTGAGTCAATTGAGCGTGGCAAGATTACTCTTGATGTGAATGGCAAAAAAGAGGCTTTGCTCATAAAAGAACGTGTAGGCGGAGGTCCGGGAGCCCCGAGTGTTCCCCAGTCTAAACCTCGGCTTGTAACCGAAGATTCGGCTGTAAAAAACACTAATAGAAAGGTGCCCAGGGCACGTCCGCACCGAAGAATAAGTTTTCGTCAGGATTCTGATCAATCCGGAACCGGACCTGAAGTTATTGAGGATGGTCCGCCGATGATGGACCTGGAAATGGAAGCTGATCAACTCGATGGCGAGGGACCAGCGAACCTGGAGTAACCGCCTTTATTGATTCAGTACCTTGGCGATTTAACATAAACTTTTTTGCCTGAACAGTAATTTCCGTGTATACTTTAATTATGCAACGTATTCTTTCATTTAGAGATAAATATCTGCAACTCTTGTTGTGCCTGAGTTGTCTGTTGTTCATTCTGCATCAGCCCTATGCTATGGCTGCCAACCAGAAAGCAGCGAATAGCCAGCGCTATGTCACCATTGATTTTAATGATGTTGATATTAATTTATTTATTAAATATATCAGTGAGTTAACCGGAAAGAACTTTGTGGTTGACCGGTCGGTCAAAGGCAAGGTTACGATTATTTCTCCCACCCGGATTTCCGAACAGGATGCCTACCGGGTGTTTGAGTCGGTCCTGGAGGTGCATGGGTTTACCACTATTCCCAGTGGTTCCATTATCAAGATTGTGCCGGCTGTCCAGGCCCGGTCAAAAAGTATTGCTACCATCCGGCAGGGGCAATCCGTTCTTCCGACAGACAAGGTGGTTACCCAGATTATACCCCTGGCCCATTCCGATCCTAATGAATTGAAAAAGATCCTGGCACCGCTGGTGTCAAAAACCAGTGTCGTAATTGCCCATTCCCAGTCCGGCATGCTGATCATTACCGATGTGTTGTCCAATATCAACCGTTTGATGGAGATCATCAAGGTCGTTGATGTCCCTTCCGTGGGTGAGGAGATGGTAATTCTGCCTCTGGAGCATGCTTCGGCTGCAAATGTCAGTAAATCCATTAGTCGGTTATTCCTGCGTTCCGCCAAAAAAGGTGTGCGTCCCGCGACTATTAAAATTATTCCGTATGAACGAACCAATTCGCTGATCGTTTTTGCTCCCAGGACCCAGATTCAGAAAATTCGTGATCTGTTGCAGAAACTTGACTCAAAAGTACCCAGGGGCGGGGGAAAAATTCACGTCTATTACCTCCAGCATGCCAATGCCGAGGAACTGGTCAAGGTGTTGACCAACCTGCCGGACAAACAGGCCGGGACTAAGACAAAGACTGCTAAGGCCCCGCCTCTGTCAACGGATCTCAAGATCACCGCCGATGCCGAGACCAATGCCCTGATTATCACTGCCCCCCGGGAAGAGTACCTGGTTCTCGAGGATGTGATCGAGAAACTCGATATCCCGCGCCGAATGGTATACCTGGAAGCACTTATTATGGAGGTCTCTGTAGACAAGGAGTTTAGAATCGGTGTGGAATGGGGCGGAGCCAGTACTTTTGCCGATGAAACCGGGACACTGGCCAGCGGATTTTCAGGAACTGACCCTCCGTATAGTCTTTTAGAGGCAGTTACTAATCCTGCTACAGCCATGCCCGGAGGTTTTACCCTTGGTGTGTTGAAAAAGGGCATTGAGATTGGTGGAATGTATTTTCCCAACATTGGTGCGGTGCTTAACGCCTTTCAAAATGATTCGGATATCAATATCCTTGCCACCCCGCAAATTCTTACTACGGATAATAAAGAGGCCTCTCTCGTAGTTGGTGAAAATGTGCCCTATATCACCAGCCTGAATTCATCTGCTACAGGAAGTACGCAAGACTATACTAACTATGAATATAAAGATGTCGGCACTACTCTGAAAATCACACCACAAATCAATCAAGCAGACCTGGTCAGGCTTGATATAGGGGTTGAGGTCACTAAATTAAAAAGTGCAGCAGATGTAACCACTCCTACGACTTTCAAAAGGACGGCAGATACAACGGTGGTCGTTCATAATGAGGAGACCGTTGTTATCGGAGGAATTATCGGTCAGGATACGTCCTCCGGAGAAAGAAAAGTCCCGTTGCTCGGTGATATTCCTCTGCTGGGTTGGCTGTTTAAAACACATGCCAATAACCTGAAGAAGACTAATATGTTTATCTTTATTACACCGCATATCGTTGAGAGTTCACCGGAGCTTGCCGCTCTGTATTACAAAAAACGCGATGTTATGGAATATGTACAGGAGGGATCCAGTGCAATTCCTGATCAATTTTTTCATAAAAAACCAAATCCAGAACACGCAACCGCCCTGGCTGATATAGGTTTTGCCAAACTGCAGAATAAAGAGTTTGAAAAGGCAAAGGGTTATTTTAACCAGGCATTGAAAATAAATCCGGACAATCCTTATGCCCTTATCAATATGGGAATTATCTACGAACATGAGATGGATAATGTTCAAGCCGCCGAGATGTATCGACAGGTGCTGGACCTGGCCGGTAGAGGTGGCAGCGAAGATGGTGCAGGGGAGGGAGTGGACGCCGCTCTTCAGAATGTAGCCCGTGAAAATCTCAAGCAGTTGGAACAGGGACAGTAGAATGTCCTGCAGTGTTGCTGATAAGCCATGAAACCCTTAGGTGAAATGTTGGTTGAATCCTTTGACCTGGAGGAAGAAGCCCTTGCAGGGGCACTTGAGGTGCAGGCGGAAAAAGGGGGCCGGATAGGAGAAATCCTGGTTCAACAGAAAAAGCTGTCTGAAAACGACCTCCTGCATGCCAGGAGTCTACAGTGCGGGCTTGAGTTGAAAATGACTATTCCTCCCGCATCCGATCATTTCTTTACTGATCGGGTTCCCATCGGATTTCTGAAAAAATTCAAAATGATACCGGTGGCTACACCTGAAGAATCCTATATCGCCCTGGCCGACCCTTTTTATTTTCAGCAGTTAGATGATCTGCAGCGTGTCCTGCACTGGGAGGGGATTAAGACCTGCCTGGCACCACATGACGAAATTTTTATTGCCATTAACATGGCTTATGATAAGACCAGTCAGGGTGCAGCCGACCAGGTTCTGCAGGATATCGATGAGGATGATCCTGAGGCCATTTTTTCCGAGATTGAAGAGACCGCCGACCTGTTGGACGACACCAGCGATGCACCGGTGATTAAATTGGTCAACCTGATGCTCTCCCAGGCCGTACGTGATAATGCCAGCGATATCCATATAGAGCCGTATAAGGACCGGGTAAAGATCCGTAAACGGGTGGACGGCATCCTCTACGACATGTTTAGCCCTCCAAAACATGTGCAGGCAAAACTTGTCTCCCGGGTCAAAATCATGGCCAAGATGGATATTGCCGAGCGACGCCTGCCCCAGGACGGCCGCATTGAAATTCGAATTGCTGATAAAAATGTAGACCTGCGTGTCTCCTCTCTGCCCACCGCCTTTGGCGAGCGGGTGGTTATGCGTCTGCTTGATAAATCATCGGTCTTGCTTTCCCTGGAATCCCTGGGCATGCTCAAGAGCGATCTTGATCGGTTTCAACAGTTGATCAAAGCACCCTTCGGTATCATCCTGGTGACGGGTCCCACCGGCAGCGGAAAGACCACTACCCTCTACTCTGCTCTGTCCATCCTCAACCAGCCGGGGGTGAACATTATAACTGTTGAGGATCCCATAGAATACCAGATCAACGGTATCAGCCAGATGCAGGTCAACAGCAAAATCGGTTTGACCTTTTCCAGCGGTTTGCGGACTATTGTCCGCCAGGATCCCGATATCATCCTGGTGGGCGAGATTCGTGACCTGGAAACCGCTGAGGTCGCCATTCAGTCTGCCTTGACCGGGCACCTGGTATTCTCGACCCTGCACACCAATGATTCCGCCGGCGCTATTACCCGTTTAATTAATATGGGGGTGGAACCGTTTCTGGTTTCATCTTCGGTAAATGCTATCCTGGCCCAACGGCTGGTACGTAAGATTTGCCCACATTGCCGTGATTCATATAAACCGGATAAGGATTATCTGGCCAGGGTTGGTCTGTCGCCGATTAAGTTTGGTGACCGGGTGCTGTATCATGGTCATGGTTGCCCGGAATGCATGGGAACCGGATATAAGGGCCGACTGGGTCTTTTTGAATTAATGGTTTTAAATGATACTTTGAAAAGTCTGATTCTGACGACTTCGGATACCGGGCAGATTAAAAGGCAGGCGCTTGCATCACTTGCCATGGGGATGCGTACTCTGCGCCAGGACGGTCTGCGCAAGGTGTTGGCCGGTCAGACTACACTGGAAGAGGTTTTCCGGGTCAGCTGACCGCTTACAAATTTTTCATTTCCAATGGCGCTGAGTTATAAACCCTGAGATTGGTTACAGCCGAGCATGGTTGTTATTAGCCCGCATTTCTCACAAGGATCGTCGCGAAAGGCCGATAAGTGCCGTGGATATAAGGCGCAGTCCTGAAAACACTCGGAGGCATACTGTTAGTATGTCGAGAATGTTTTTGGGGCTGTAACGCA
>JAYEKB010000058.1:0-5162 GCA_034660835.1 Thermodesulfobacteriota bacterium | reverse complement strand
ATGCGACCGCACCTGCTTTGTCGCTGCAGGAGCAGGCATAGGCAACTATCGGAGTCTGCGCTTACCTGCCTACTCCTGCGCTCAGCGCATCTGCAGCCGCCTCGACTTGTGAAATATGCGGGTTAGGTACAAAAAACCTCAACTCGCGCTGTATCGCGAGATATTTACTGACCTCTTAGAGAAAAGTAGTTATAAAAATCCACCCATGTGAGAGTGGATTTTTATAACTAAATGACAAAAGCAAATCGTGTGGCAACTGTGTACTGCTTAATACTTAAAGAGCGGCAGATACTTGGCTGCCATTTTAAACAGAACAACACCCAGCGATATTAATCCCAAAGTGAAGAGTAACTCCATGGCTGAAGGGAAATAGCCGGCTCCTACTACTGAGGTATTGTATTGATCAAAACTAAACAGGCAGGCATTCATCCTGTTTACCAAAACACCGATTATCACCAGCCAGTTCACAGCTGCAATACCCCTTAAGTTGGTACGCACTTTTTTGTTCAGCAGGAAAACTAAAGGTATTATTATGCCAATAGCCATTTCAAGGAGAAACATCATTGACGGCATGCTGCCGTTAAAGACTAAGCCAAGGCTGTTGGTTGTAATGAGATAATACACTTTCACGATAAGGTAGATAATGAGAGTGGTGAGGAGCCCCCTGGCCAGGCCAAAGAATATTTCATCATCAATTTTGTGATTAAAAGCCCTGCAACTGATCATGGACTCGGTACTTACCATGGCCAAGCCCATGGCAATAGCAGAAATCAGAAACATATAAGGCATAAAGCTGCCAACAAACCAGAGCGGCGACATTTTGGAGGGAGCAATCAGAAATACAGCTCCCAGGGATGCCTGATGGAGAGTGGAAAGCATGCAGCCAAATATTACAGCCCAAACCATGTAACGATTCAAAAATTTAAGGACTTTGGGCATCTTAAATTTTTCAAAAAACATTGGCGATGATTCAATGGCCAGCGTGGTTGTGTAGAGAATAACGTGAATGGCGACAACCCACATAATGGAATGCACCTGCCACATGATGGAAGGATGCCAGAGACGAAAGGGATGACCAATATCAAAAAACAGAGCGATAACGGCGAGCAGATATCCAAGAAAAGCCGTGAGTATGGCCGGACGGCCGATTGGTTTATATTTTTTCCAGTTAAATATGTAGATGGCAGCGGCAATGGTAAAACCACCACCGGCCATGGCCACACCACCATAAAGATCAAAACCCAGCCATATGCCCCACGGATAGCCATCGTTCATATTAGTAGCAGCACCGAGACCATTGACCATCCGATAGAGAGCGATTGCCGAAGCGATCAATACGAAGAGAACCATCACCAGGGTCATCGGCGTCCACATTTTAATTTCGTGGTTAGAGCTCATTGCTTTCTCCATTATAGTAATCAGGTTTTACAGGGAGTAACCTTCACAGGTATCCCAGAACCTTGCTTTGTCAGAAAAGGTACTATCAAGAGTTTCTACCCTGCAGCCAAGTGATTTAAGTTCGTCACATATGGCATCCAACAGCTTGTCCATGCTGGCTTCCACTGTATCGGAAAGATCCAACCCCTGATCAAGACTCGCCGGCTCCACCCCGAAGAGGACAATATTCTCAGGCAGTTCGTCAGTCAGCATAGCAGCAGCTAACAGATCGGAGAGGCCAAGCTGGTGAGGTGAAATCCTGTTGCGAAATACTGCTGGAACATCTTCGCCCTCAAACCGGACTACAGTGCCGGGGGATTGACCGGATTTGACGACATCGATAATAATCAGGTAATCCCGTCCGGATATGTGCCTGAGCAATTCAATGCCTGCGGTCCCGCCGTCCAGCAACTCAATTTCACTGGAAAAGCGATAGCGCCTTTCCAGTTCATTGATCGCACGAACCCCTACACCTTCATCCATCAGGAGAACATTGCCGATTCCTAAGACTAATATATTCACAACAGGCCTCTCAAGTTAGAGAACTCTTACGCGCACAACTTCATTCTGCTCTTTGTCAACCAGATGGATCGCACATGCCAGGCAAGGATCAAAGGAATGAAGGGTTCGCAGTACCTCCAGCGGTTTTTCCGGATCAGCAATTGGATTATCAAGCAGAGATGCTTCATAGGGACCCAGATCATCCTTATCGTTACGGGGTCCTGCATTCCAGGTTGACGGCACAACGGCCTGGTAATTTTTGATCTTACCGTTTTCAATAACAATCCAGTGGGAAAGGATTCCACGCGGGGCTTCATGAATTCCAAAGCCCTCCTGTATTCCTTTTGGGAAAACCGGCTCGTTAAAAATTGTGGTATCTCCTGTGGCAATATTATTTACCAGAGCAGTCCACTGATTGTTCAGGGTGTCGTTTAAAACGGCACTGCGGATGACCCGGCAGGCAATCCTGCCGATAGTCGAATGCAGGGCACCGATTCCGACTTCGGCTCCAGCGAGTGAACTGACGGTTTTCAGGACCTGAGTAGCATATTTCTGTGTGGGTTTATGGCCGGCTGCAAACATGGTCAGAATATTGGCCAGCGGCCCGACCTGGGCAGGTTCCCCCAGAAAGGTAGGTGCCTTCACCCATGAATATTTGCCGTTGTCATCAAAATCGGTATAATTCGGAACCGTTTCTTCCTTATAGGGATGGCGATCCCAATCACCCTTATACCAGGAATGTTTAATGGATTCCTTGACATTATCCTCAAAATACGAATCATTAAAGTTTGTTATGGGTTGAAATTTGCTTATATCCGCTGCCGGAATATAGCCGCCGGGAAGCTCAAACACAGTTCCCTTTGTATCCATCGGCATATCAGGTGTTGACAGATAATTGGTGACACCTGCCCCGTAACCCGTCCACTCGGCATAAAAGGCGCCTATTGCAGCCACATCAACCAGAGCAACTTTTTTGATAAAATCATCGATTTTGTCAATAAGGGTTTTAATATGGTACAACTTCTCCATATTCAGGGTATCCGGGCTGTCCAGATTGATGGCATTGGTAACACCTCCAACTGCCAGATTCTGAATATGAGGCGTTTTACTGCCGAGTAGAGCAACGATCTTATTGATTTCAACCTGGATTTCCAGAGCCTGCAGATAATGGGTCGCAGCCAGCAGGTTCACTTCAGGTGACAACTTCATTGCCGGATGTCCCCAGTACCCACTCCCGTATATGCCGAGCTGGCCGGAATTCACCAGCCCTTTGAGTCGGTCTTGAGCGCCTTTTATATCCTGATAGCTGTTACGCTTCCAATCTGATAAGCTCTGGCCTAACTTGGCTGTAGCCTTTGCATCCGCCGTTGTGGCTGAGACAATGTCAACCCAGTCAAGGGCACAGAGATGATAAAAATGGACGATATGATCATGGATCCCATGCGCTCCCATTATCATATTTCTAATAAACTGGGCATTGAGAGGAATCTCCATGCCAAGGGCATTCTCTACTGTACGCACTGAAACTAGTGCGTGGACTGACGTTCAGACTCCGCAGAATCGTTGGGTAAATATCCATGCCTCCCTGGCATCGCGTCCCAGCAGTATATTTTCAAAGCCCCGCCACATCTGGCCTGAAGACCAGGCATTGGTTACTTTTCCACCATCAACCTCGCAATCAATCCGCAGGTGACCTTCGATTCTGGTGACAGGGTCGATTGTAATTCTCTTAGCCATTACATTCTCCAAAAATGGTTTGTTGGAAGCATTGTATAATCACAAGATGCTAACATTGTATCAAGATTCCTTATCATCGCCACGAGTTATGAAATGAGTCACGGCACCGGCCACCAGAAGTGCGCCAATGAGTATCGGCACTTTTTTGATGTATTTCCAGGTAAGATCCGGGTATGCGTCATCCGTAATTCGGGGATTGAAACCGAGTTTGTCAAAGGGGACACCGGCCATGAGCATATACTGTGTACCGCCGGCCTCTGTCAAACCGTAAACCTTCTCTGTATAGTGAGGCACTTTCTGCGTCATTGTCTCACCGGAATCAACTCGCTTGACGGGATAGGCGTATTCGTCTCCCGGCTTCAGAGTCAGTCGTTTTTTTGCCTCTTCCTGTAAATCAACGACCTTACCGAAGATGGAAGCGCCTGTCGGGCAATATTCACAACAGGCCGCATATTTTCCTTCAGCATAGCGGTGATGACAAAGCTGACATTTGACAATCTTGGGACTGGGCTCATCCCACTCAAATTTTGGAATATTGAAAGGGCACGCCACCTGGCAGTATCGACAGCCTATACATTTATCCGCTTTATAGGAGACGACACCGGTTACAGGATCCTTGACCAGGGCTGCAACCGGACAAACAGAAACGCAGGCCGGGTCGACACAATGAAGACAGTGATTCTTGATAAAAGAATACCCGTCTTCAACCTGATCCTTATTCAGGCCGGTTCCGTTGCTATAGGCCTTGATCATATTGAGAGTGTCGCCGGATAAACTTGCAGGCGCATCATATATTCTATCCGGGCTGTATTCATAGGGTACATCCCCATCTTCGTTATACAGTGCGCCACCCTCCATGCTGTTGTACTTCTTGCAGTTGACCATGCATGACTTGCAACCAATACAGAGCGTAGCGTCATAGAGTATGCCTACCGCATCAGGCGACAGTGGTTTTGGAGCAGCATCGGCGAGTGAAACATTTGAAGCCAGAAGCAGACCACTCCCTGCAGATACTTTTAAAAAGTCTCTCCTGTTAATAGCCATTGTCAGCTCTCCTTCTTATCTTGATCCTTTTTACCCATATTCGAGCCGACGGCAACAGCAGCGGCGCCGATTGCTGCTCCTGCTACTCCAGCTGCCAGGGCAGAAGCTCCTTTACTCTTCTCCGGTTGCGCGGAGACAAACTGGGCCGGCGGAGTAACATTGAGTACCTGTGCCGGGGAGTACAGAGGCGCATGAAAGCCTACGCCTTCCTCGGAACAACCAAAACAGGGATGCCCTGTATTTACCGGCCAGGTGCCGACATCGTTAAAGCGCAGTGTTGAGCAATTATTATATGTTTCAGGTCCTTTACAGCCAAGCTTGTAGAGACAGTACCCTTTGCGGTGCCCCTCGTCGCCGAACTTCTCGGCAAAACGACCGGCATCAAAATGGGGCCTGCGCTCACAGTTCTCGTGAATGAGGCGACCGTAGGCGAATTTCGGTCT
>JAYEKB010000057.1:2523-5223 GCA_034660835.1 Thermodesulfobacteriota bacterium | reverse complement strand
TCGCATCGGCTTGCCTTCGGTGAACACTTTGCAAATTTAAAGTAGGGAATAATGCGCAATTTTATCATATGATTTACAGAGGTTACCTTAAAATGAGCAAAGTGTTCATGAAATATGCGGGCTAAAAGGGGACGTCGTTACCTGTGCCGCCACCACCTTCAGGTGATCCACCGGAGGAAGAATCGTCACCATATCCAGCACCAGGGGAACCGCCTGCTGCAGGACCGGGATCATAACCGCCACTCCCGCCGTAACTACCACCGCCACCTTCACCGCGCGGAGTCAGCATCTTCATCTCCCGGGCAACAATTTCAGTTGTATAGCGGTCATTGCCATTCTGGTCCTGCCACTTCCTGGTCTGCAGCTTACCTTCGATATATACACGGGAGCCCTTATTCAAATATTCACCACAGATTTCAGCCAACCTGCTCCAGGCGACAATATTATGCCATTCCGTTTGTTCCTGCTGGTTGCCTTCCTTGTCTTTCCAGCGCTCAGTGGTGGCAATCCTGAAGCTTGCCACCGGGGTTCCACTCTGGGTGTAACGAAGTTCGGGATCAGCCCCAAGATTGCCGATTAAAATCGCTTTGTTTATCATGCTTCACCTGTTGAAAAAATTTTAGTTACTCTATCCTTCATAACATTTCAATAAGTAGAAACGAACACCTGTAGAAGCCCCTGTCCCCAGGGCGATTTGAATGCCGAATCATACTGCAAGCCACTATCGCTCAGAGGACCGGACTCCTACAAAAAACTGAAGCCTCTACTTATTAAGAAGTTACAACCCTGCTGTCTATATTAACGACCAATGAAGAAAAAGCCAGCATCCATTTGTTAAATTTCAGCTCAACTGACACTGTAGTCCAGTAATGGCCCGCAGGCCGCCTTTTTGTTTTGGGGTAAAACCAAAAAAATCCTGCCGGATATTGATACTTTTCTCCCTTTGATAAGCGATATCAGTGCAGCAGTCGTCGGTTCAGTTTTGAGTTTACCTGGATGGTTTTTACAAGCACCAGGAGAAGCGGCAGCAGGAGGATGAACCATGGCATGGAAAAAATGTGCAGCAGGCCGGAATTGACCAGTCCCTTATCCAGGAAAAACATACCAAAAACCCAAAACGCGACACCGGGGCAGATGAGAGCGTAGGTGCCGGGAGTCTTGGCAGCAACGTCGGTTGCCGTCGTCGGGGTGATGCCATGGATAAATTCAGGGAAATAATTATTCTGCCGCATGATCATATAGCCGAGGATGCCAAAGAAAATCTGCAGGGAAACGACCACGCTGCAAAAAACAAAATGAAAGACCGGGTTGCCGTGGCTCTGGAAGAGAAAATGAAATCCGTGTGCCAGGCGAATGGTGGTTATGCCGAGCAGGGTCAGGATGGGTATAAGAATCCACAGGCTGGCGCTTCCTTCCCGGCTGATCCCCTGGTCCAGCATGGCATGAAAGCCGAGAACAAGGTTTTTTATGGCCAGCAGGGCAGCAACGGCAAAGAAGAACATGGCACAGAACGCAGATATTGGGACAATATACGGATTCTCGCTCATTGCTGCAGGGGCGGCAAAGCCCACCGCGTTCATGGCAAAAGTGAATGAGGATATCATCTGGCTCAGCGAATTGTTCATGGTTTGCTGGAAATGGCCCTGAATAAGCATTTTGCTGTAAAACCGGTAATAAATGGTCAGGCTGTAGATACCGGTGGCAAAAAAGGCCAGAAAGGCAAAGGGAAAAAGATATTCTACAACATTCCACAGACCGGGAACCAGCATGGCGCCCAGAACAAACAGCACATTGATGGTCATGGTCATGGTCAGGGGAATGGCCATCAAGGTGATTTCATTGTTGCTCTTCAGTAACTGCTGGTAGGCTGCCGTCTGTTTAAACAGCCTGTACTCCCGGATATTCCAGGCAAGCATCCGTATATGGCGGAATGCAAACCAGAGCATGCCTCCATATCCGATAAGACAGAGCAGGGTGATCATCAGCGAACCATTTCTGATATATGGCCAGACCGAGTCAAAGGTAGCAATGGGAGTATCCGGGTGCGGTACCATGAACATAAAAAAAATAAAGAAGGCGACCGTCAGGCCTCCGTTGCCAAGAGCAGCCAGAAAATAGAGGGGTGAATATCTTTCGCCAAGATCGGTTTTCATTGCAGTTGTCTCTACTAATTTATTTTTGAGCGAACCCCTAAGGGGGAGTGGTGCTTTACTCCTGAATTTCTGTCATAAAAAACAAGAAAAGGGAGAAGCTATCCCTTCTGAACCCGTCAGTTAAATACGAATATCGAATGTCGAAAATCGAAACAATAACGAATGACAAAAAACAAAAAATTCAAAACAGAAGATTAAAAAATCCAGCTGAGTCGCAATCTCTGTTTCGGTAATTTTCAGTTTTGTATTTGTTTCGTGCGTCGTATTTCGTGCTTTCCGGTTTATCGGTTGTTCCGAGACCTTTGAATCTACGGCTGCCAAAGGCTTCTCGCCCAGGTTGCCGTAGATTTCACAGCCAATTCTACCAGGTCGTATCGTCTAAGATCTGTCCCTGGGTGGATATGACAACCTGGCGAATCTGAACGGTTGCCTTGGCGTCATCGTAGGCTTTTTTGACAATCTGCAGCATGGAGCCGCAGCAGGGAACTTCCATGATCAGGATGGTTACCGAGTTCAGCTTCCTGGTTTTGAACAGTTCAGTGAAGCG
>JAYEKB010000057.1:0-2423 GCA_034660835.1 Thermodesulfobacteriota bacterium | reverse complement strand
GAACGGTTGCCTTGGCGTCATCGTAGGCTTTTTTGACAATCTGCAGCATGGAGCCGCAGCAGGGAACTTCCATGATCAGGATGGTTACCGAGTTCAGCTTCCTGGTTTTGAACAGTTCAGTGAAGCGATCAACATACATCTGCTGGTCATCAAATTTCGGGCAGCCCATCATGACCACCCGACCCTGGATGAAATCTTTTTGCAGGCCGCCATACGAGACAGCGCAGCAGTCGGCTGCAATCAACAGGTCGCAGTTTTCCAGAAACGGGGCCGCAGGTGGAATCAAGCGGATCTGGACAGGCCAGTGACTAAGCGCACAACCTTCCTGTGAAGACGGTACATTGGCAGCCTCGCAGGAAGTAATGGGCTGCATGGTCTTGATCTGGGCAGAAGGACAGCCACCACCTGCTGGTGCGGATTCTTTTTTCTTCTGCTCGGCCAAAAACACTTCCACAGCCTCTTCGTCAAACTCCTCGCATTCACGCTCGACAATCTGTAAGGCACCGGTGGGACAGGAACCGAGACAGGCACCAAGACCGTCACAGAGTTTGTCTGCCACCAGCTTGGCCTTGCCATCAATGATTTGCAGGCTTCCCTCGGCACAGTCGGGCACACAATCACCACAGCCGGTACAGAGATCTTCATCGATTTCTATAATTTTTCTCATTTTTATCATGGGAGTATCCTCTAATTATTTTTCACGTATGTGATGTTGTCCCTTCAAAGGGTACCGTCACTGATTATTTTTGGTGTAACGGCAGGCACAGCCCGCCCTGCACGTTGTCGCTATTGAATGGAGTTATTGAATAAACTTTATCAGGGTTCTTTTTCCTTCGTGGGCACCTGTCTCAGTCATAAACGAAGAGGCAAGGATCTTTTCGAGTTGATCCCGGGTATGCGGTTTTTCCTTGTATAGTTCAGTCATGTTCACGATAAGGTCGGCATCATACAGGACTTTGAAATTTATGGTTTCTTCATCACGTGGTGAGTGATGATGCCCGATAATATCACAGACTTCCTCAATTAACTCCTGTGGAGCTTTAAGCGTGCTGAGGATTTCTTCTGCTACAGGCGGGCCTTCAATTTGCTGATATTTGGCCGATGAAGAATTGTATTTCTGTTCCGCATTTTTAATGCCGATATCGTGGAGAAGGGCGGATGCCTTGATCACCATCATATCGGCCCCTTCCAGTCCTTTACCAATGGTTTCAGCGTGTTCGGCTACATCGAGTGCGTGTTGGATTCTGCGCGCATCCATACCAAAATATTTGCGCATGGCAATGGCAATCCGGTCTTTGAACAGATCACCCTGTTTAGCAACCAGTTCAGGCGGCATGGCACCTAAACACTGTTCTGCATGGGGACAGTAGGAGGCACAGCCAAAATCCATTTTCGGATTGAGCATTTGGTGACCACAATTGCGACATTTCTGCTGACTGTCATCCTTGAAAAATTCTACGATGTGTCTGCATTTCGGACACTTGTCATCAAATACATCCTCACCGCTCCAGTAACGGCTGTCTTGTCCTGGGCATTGCATGTGATTCCTCTTTTTAGTTATTGAACCGTTTAAATACGCATAACTTAAATGCGTTGGAGAATCTAATAGTTATCCTAAAACCACCTTTTTCAATTCCTCAATTCCAATTCGCTCCATGAAACGGGCAGTCCTGGTCTTGAATTTTGCGTTTTTCAGATAGTAATTAAGGGTTTTTTTCACCAGTTTAAGTGCTTCTTCATCATCTAACCCCTCTGCAACCAGATCTCCAATGCGGGGGCGACCGGCTGCATTACCGCCAAAGGTAAAGCGCCAGCCTTTTTTGTCAGCAGCCAGTCCTACGTCACGCATCCAGGATTCGCAACAGCACATTCGGCAGCCGGAAATTCCGACTTTAACCTTGCAGGGCAGGGGACCGTCCAGTTCCATCTCGGCAATGGCCCTGGCCATATGTTCCGTTTCCCTGGTGCCGTATTTGCACCAGTTTTTACCGGGACAGGCCTGCACGGAACGGGCATGGTTTTCGGTGTGCACCAGGCCGGCAGGAAGTTCCAGTTCCTGCATCATTTCCGCATGTTTTTCAGGTGCGAGTCCCTGGAAATAGAGCCCTTGAGTCCCTGTTATTTTAACCACGGGGACTTCATACCTGCGCACCAGATCGGTGATTCGTTCCAGTTCTTTTAAGGTGAGCATCCCGTTGATTCCCGGCATGCGAAAACAGGTTTTATTGTTTTCCTGTTGATTGCTCATTCTTTTGATTCATTGATAAAAAAGGCCGGACCGCTGGGGTCCGGCCTTGGTTGTACAATCCCCTGAAGGAGGAGGAAAGGGGATGGTGCAGTTTTATTATCCCAGGATGGCCTTCAGGTCTTCCTCCGGAGTATCTGCAACCGGTTTGATATCAAAGGTGTCAACCAGGAACTGC
>JAYEKB010000056.1:0-5228 GCA_034660835.1 Thermodesulfobacteriota bacterium | reverse complement strand
AAGTATGCTTCAAAGCCCCAGGTAAGCGAGGGACGAGACTCCGAATGAATAAATATAAGGCACTCCTAAACAGTTACGGTGCAGTGGTTTTGCCAACTATGGGACACAACCTGAATAAGTTACGATCACTCTATCATGTTCAATGCTGAAAACAAAGACTTGCAGAGGAATATTTATTCACTGCGGTGAGGATCCATGTTATTGCTCAGGTACTGGATAATTGAAGTGGCAGCAAGGGCAGCTGTTTCCGCCCGCAGGATGCGCGGGCCAAGAGACACGGTGCTGAATCCGAGGTCACGAGCCAGGGAAACCTCATCAGGATGAAAACCACCTTCCGGGCCAATGAGCAGGAGGGTAGGGTGGTTGTCGCGCAGCAGGGCAGGGGAGAGCGGCCGGCTGTCCTCATCCTCCCAGCCCATAATCAGGTTGCTGTTCTCCGGCAGGGGCAGATCCTCAATGGAAACCGGTTCTTTGATCCGCATGGGGATCGGTCGTCTGCATTGCTTACAGGCTTCAAGCATTATCCGCTGCCAACGGTCAAGCTGTTGTTTGCCATGACTTCGTTTTTCACAGTAACGGGTAATGAGCGGGATAAAGGTGTGCACACCGAGTTCCGTTGCCTTCTGAATCAGGAAGTCCATCTTCTTGCCCTTGAGCATGGCCTGGGCAAGGGTGAGGGGAGCGGCGGAGTCGTGTGGGGTACTACGGGAAAGAATACGGAAGAGCACTTCACGGGGGGTGAGCTGCAATATTTCGCCGGTTATAATGCCCCCCCTGCCGTCAAAGAGCTCCACCTCGGTGCCGGGCTGCATCCGCAGCACGGTAGTAATATGACGGGCTTCCGATCCTGTGATCAGAATCCGGTCGACTGTTTGCTGGTCCGGATCAAAGAAAAAACGACGCATAAATGAAAGAAGGTAACCGAATATTTTTTTCCAAAAATGATTAGATATTATATAATACACAAAATGGCCGACTGTCGATGACAAACAGATAGGCATAACCTTCTCTTTCTTCTGTGAAAGCTATTTGGACAAGTTGCTTGTGTCTCTATAGCACCGGCCAATGTTCGTGGAATGAAAATATGAAAATTATAATTGTTGTACTGTCAATGTTACTGCTTTCAAGTAGCTCTTTTGTCGTCGCTGCTGAAAACGAACCCACGGACGAATCTCAGGCTGTCAACAGCCTCAGCGATGCTTTGACCAGGGGTAAGATCAAGGGATTGCTTCGTTACAGTGGGCAGTATCGTGACAGCAATCTTCTTCCGACTCAGGATAGTACAACAGCAGCACCAGAAATTCAGACAAAGAAGAAACAGCAATACTCCGGTATCGGAGGGTATCTTGGATATGAGACTGCCCCCTGGTTTAACACATCGATTGGAGCAACTTTATATACAGGAAATCCTCTGGGTAACAATCCAGATGATAGAAAAGGATTGGGAGGTTTGTATGAGGATGATGGCGGACAAGATTCCTATATAGCACTGGGTGAGGCTTTTGTCAGGTATCAGACAGATGTGCACCGTGTTGTTGTTGGCCGCCATGAGATGCCGGATTATCGTTTTGTTTCTCTTTCCAATGTGCGTATATCTCCATTCACTCATGAGGGGGCTACTTATGAAAACAGTTCCCTGGAGGGTTTCAAATTCAACCTTGCCTACATCACAAGGCAAAAAGACAGAAATGCCTTCGACTTTGAAGATATGGTGAGAGCGGCCCGTGTCAAGACAGGCTGTGGAGCCGTTGATGCGAATGGCAACTGCATTACCGGCGGAGACAAAAAGTTGATCCGTGGAAATTTTGATCCGGATAATTTTGACTTTTCAGGGGATTATTCGGGTGCAGATAAAGCCATGCCGATGGTTGCAGTTACCTATGAAAAAGATGGGCTGTCCCTCGAAGGATGGAATTATTATGCCGATGATTTTGTAAATACCATCTATCTTTACGGACAATACAATTCTACGCCAATGGACAACGACCTGGCTCTGACAGTGGCAGGGCAATATGCCGATCAGCAGGATGTTGGTGATCATGTTGCCGGAGATGTGGATACCTGGTTTTATGGGCTGAGATTACAGGCCTACTATGAGGGGCTGACAGTATTTACAGCCTATAACGAGGTTTCATAT
This sequence comes from Thermodesulfobacteriota bacterium, assembly GCA_034660835.1. Taxonomy (GTDB): domain Bacteria; phylum Desulfobacterota; class Desulfobulbia; order Desulfobulbales; family Desulfobulbaceae; genus Desulfobulbus_C. Next base: position 3,091 of record JAYEKB010000056.1, on the reverse strand, counting down.
AATGAAAATTCGTATGACGGCGGCACTATTTTTGTACGCTGGGGTACACCGCAAATGTTTAACTCCTTTCAGGTTCAGGATTCAGAGCTTGCGGGAACAAAATCAGTCGGTGTCGGCCTGCAATATGATTTTGGTCTGAAGGGGATTCTTCCCGGTGTTTTGATGCGCGTACGCCATGCGGACTATAATCTTCCTGACTCCATTTCGCAGGCTGACCCGAGACAGGACAGAACCGAGACAACCTTTGATGCTCGCTACTCTTTTAAAAAAACCACTGGATTTGGCCTTTTTAACGGGATAGATGGCCTGAGTATTCTGTTCAGGGTTGCATACAACAATTTCAGAACCGATTATGATTTTGCTGCCTATAAAGCTGAACATGGATATGAATATGAAAGCATAACTGATGACTTCATGGATTACCGATTGTATCTGGATTATAAGTTCTAACCCGGATAAACCGGAAAATACGAAATTCGAAGCACGAAACTCGAAACAGGTAAGCGTAGACTCCGATATCGAATGACATAATTTCTAATGATCAAAACAATCCCCCAAATACTGTTCCTGGACTGTGATCGGTTCTGTCATTTGAACATTTGATTTTAAAATTCGGAGTCTGCGCTTACCTGTTTTTTATGACAGAAGTTCAGGAGTAAGGCACTGATATGGTTAACGGTTAACACACGTAACACCCTGATATTATTATATTCGAAAATTGTGTTAACCGTAAGATTTTGTGGTTGACGACTCTCAAATTCTTACGTGTGTCAACCATACAATCTAACTTTATGCAGTTAACTTAAGTTAGCCGGCAACACGCCGAGAAAACCGTTAATGGACAACCACTAACTTATCAGGCCGGTGAAGGTGAAGAAAATAAATACAATGAAAATAATAAAGTGAATGGCGCCTTCGAGCACATTGGACTGGCCGTCGGCAAAGTGTACGATGGAAGCCAGAAAGGTGATCAACAACAAAACCAACTGCACCGGACTGAGCACAAAATTAATCTCATGATGTGTGAGCAGCGCCAGAATAATCATGGCAGGTATTGTTAACAGCACTGTTGACAAAGAGGCACCCAGAGCAATATTAATGACTGTCTGCATTCTGTTGGCTGCGGCACTTTTAATTGCAGTCAGCAGTTCCGGACTGGCTGAAATAACTGCAACCGCAAGCGCACCCAGGGTCAGGGGCAAGCCGCTGCTGCGCAAACTTTCATGCATAAAAACCGACATCAGCTCAGACAGAAAACCGATCAGTATAATAGTAGCGGCCAAAAAACCGATATGATATAGGCCGTTAATATGACCATGGGTTGCTAACTCTTCCTTAGATCCGGCTTTATAGTCATACTGGAAGAAGTAGCTATGTTCCTTTATCTGGATGCGGGTAAAAATAAGGAACATAAAGACAAACATTACCGCCAGGAATATCAGATACGTCTCTTGCATTTCTTCCGGGACAAACATCGGCAAAACCATTGCAATACCGATTGCAACAATGATCATTGAGTTATAGGAATTGGTTGAATCCAAATTATAATCCTGCTCACCATGTTTGATCCCGCCAATTATGGCAGCGATCCCCAGCAAGCCGTTAATATCCAGCAGTACGGCTGCAACAATCGTATCCCTGGCCAGATTGATATTTGCTGAATGAGTCATCATAATCCCGATCATCAGCACTTCAACAATCACAGCCGACGTAGTCAGGATCATTGTCCCATAGGGCTCGCCATATTTTTCCGCCAGCATTTCAGCATGATGGGCTACATTTACTGCTGAGTACATAATGACGGCAAAAATAGAAAACAGGGCCAGGGTATTCAGTAAGGAGGAATGCAGGATTTGATGTTCAAAGGGGATAAGAATCAGGAGGGCAATAATGGAAATAAAAATTGCTTTTTCATTTTTCAATACATTCAACATTGATCTTCACCCCTTAGACAAAGATAAATTTTTTCGGGGATGTTGATAGTTTGGTCAGCTTCAACAATTTATTCCCTAATAAATAAAAGGTATCGAATACGGTGCTTCTTCCGTAAGAAGATGCCACCCGAAAGACCACTTTTCAACAATCGGTTATGCATAAACAGACTCAACACTCTGTGTTCTCCACTTGTGCTTGGAGAAAGGAGAGCAATCAGGGCAGTATTCGGTAAATAATATTTCCCGAAAAGAAGAGATAACAAATATTATTACAACAGTAATTCTTATTGATAATTTTTGATTATATGTTAATTAATTTATCTACGCCAACTTTTTTTGGACTTTTCTGCAAAGCCAATCTTACATTACAGTTTGAAGCCGTCGTTCAGGTGTATTTCGACCAATGGATATCATGAAAAAATGATTGGCGAGACAGCCTGTTATAGGCGCCGTGAAAAAATATAATTCAGGAGGAAAAAATGAGTGATTTAGTAGCAGTAGTCTTTGAAGACGAAACAACCGCCTTTGAAATGCGGGCCGCACTTGCCAAGATGCAGAAGGAGTACCTGATCGAGATGGAAGACGCCGTAGTTGTCACCAAGGACGAGAAGGGAAAAATAAAACTACATCAGGCCGTCAACCTGACAGCGGCCGGTGCAGTGGGCGGCAGTTTCTGGGGTATGCTGGTAGGCCTGGTCTTCCTTAACCCGTTGGTAGGCATGGCAGCGGGTGCCGGTGCCGGTGCACTTTCCGGTCTATTCGTTGATATTGGCATTAATGACAAAACGATGAAGGAGATGGCGGAAGCCTTTAACCCCGGAAGTTCAGCTCTTTTTGTGCTGGTTAAAAAATCTACCAATGACAAGGTATTGGATGGGCTTAAATCTTTTGCCGGTAAGGGTAAGGTTTTTAAAACTTCTCTGGCCAAGGATGATGAAGCGACTCTTCGTGCCGCCCTGGAGAAGGCATCATAGCCGGCAGTATCTTGTTCCCGGTATCGCACATCAGGGATTTACCAGCAACCTAAGGGACTGTTAAGAAATAAGTGTTGCATTTAGGCGCTCTGATTTGGGTTAGATTTGTACGATTTGATTGCACAAAACCGGAGGCGTAGCATGGCTACGTTGAGGATTTTGTAATTGAAAATCGTACAAATA
>JAYEKB010000055.1:0-5260 GCA_034660835.1 Thermodesulfobacteriota bacterium | reverse complement strand
TTAGGTGTTATTATGGATACTATAAAATCAATAGGTCTGGTTGGTGGCGGGCAGATGGGGGAGGCCCTGGTTCGCGGTGTGATTGAATCCGGTCTGGTACAGGCCGAGAATATTATGGTTGCAGAACCCTTTGCTGAAAGGCGGCAATACCTTGAAGCAACGTATCGTATCAGAGTAACAGATAAAAGCGGTGATCTTGCTGACAGTTGCAACGTTGTTATTCTGGCGGTAAAACCGCAGATTATGGATCCGGTACTTGCCCAGTATCGGGACGACCTTGGTGCTGATCATCTTGTAATTTCCATTGCCGCCGGCGTTACCCTTGCTCAACTTGAAAAGGGACTTGGAAAGACCATGCGCATTATCCGGGTGATGCCCAATACCCCGGCCCTGGTACTTGCCGGTGCCTCTGCGCTCAGTGGCAACGGGAATATTTCTAAAAAAGATATGGATATCGGGCAGCAGATTTTCTCAGCTGTCGGCACCAGTGTTGAGGTTCCGGAAAACCTGCTGGACGCAGTAACCGGTTTAAGCGGTTCCGGTCCCGGTTATGTGTTCACCTTTATCGAGGCCATGATCGATGGAGGTGTCCTGGCCGGTATTCCAAGACCCATTGCTGAACAACTGGCCATTCAGACAGTCTACGGCTCGGCAAAGCTTGCCCTGGAAAGCGGAGAACCGGCGGTCGTACTGAAGGGCAGGGTTACTTCGCCCGGTGGAACTACTATCACCGGTCTGCAGGTACTTGAAGAGGCAGGCCTGCGCGGTACGGTGATGACGGCTATCGAGGCAGCAGCAGAACGTTCCAGGGAACTGGGGGAGTAGGAGTACAAAAGATGCGGATCCGCTATGTCGGTATCATAACCAGGAAGGATTCTCCTGAGGTCCGGCAGGTCGGCGAGCAACTCGCTGCCTGGTTCGGACAACGGTCCATTCGAGCTGAACTGAACCGGATCGATCCGGACATGGACATGCTGACCATTCTGGGCGGCGATGGAACTCTGCTCCATGTGGCGGATCAGGCCTCACGTTATGATATTCCGGTTGTCGGTATTAACCTTGGTGATCTTGGTTTTCTCACCGAGGTGGCTGCAGAGGAGATGTATCCGGCGCTAAAGACAATTCTGAACAACCGGGTGCATATCCAGGAACGGATGATGCTCAAGGTAAAACTGCTGGGACAAAACGGTGATCCTGCAGGCGGGGCCTGTTTTGCCCTAAACGAGGTGGTTATCATCAAAGGCAGTACCGAGCCGATGATGCGTCTTGGCTGCTGGGCGGACGAGGAGTACATTACTACCTACAAGGCCGACGGGTTAATTATCTCCACTCCTACAGGCTCCACAGCCTATAACCTGTCTGCAGGCGGTCCCATCGCCCATGCAAAGCTTCGTACTATCCTGGTTACCCCGATATGTCCCTTTATGCTGGAATCACGACCGGTCCTGCTTTCACCTCGCACCCAGGTAACCACTCAGTTGACTCCGCCGTCAACCAATGTAAAGATCATGGTGGACGGTCGTCAGTGCAGGGTCATGCAGGCCAACGATTTCCTGGTGGTTGAAGCTGCCGCCAAACCCCTCCACCTGATCAGTTCTCCCCACCACAAAGGATACTTTACTGTTCTGCGTAACAAACTGAACTGGGGTGGTCGGGATCCGGGCTATACGTTGCCGGAAGTTATCGGGCACAATACCCGAAAGAATTGAACGCAAACCATCAGGTGCATCCCTTGACTTACTGCTCTGAGGGTAACTATTCAGGTAGAAGCGCAATGTCGGCATAACCTGTGACCTGTGATTGTTCAGATAACCGCATAGTTATGCACCACGTGATTGGTTACGAATTAAACAGCCGTAAACAGGTTGAAGTTATTTCTTTTTCCGCTTCAGTTTGTATTTTTTCATCTTATACTGGAGCAGGCTCTTGGTGATGCCGAGTTTTTCAGCAGCTCTGGCCTGGACATTATTTGCTTCTTCCAGGGCCTGGCGAACCAGTTTTTCTTCAATGCCGTTGAGTACTGCCGACAGCTTTAGACCCTCCGGGATGAATTGACTCAGTTCCAGCCCGGAACTCCACTCCTGGGGTGCCGGTGCTTCGCTGGAATCGGGCTGAACGTCTTCGGCTTCAATGCGGTTATTGCTGCACAGAATTGCTGCCCGTTCAATGGTGTTTTCCAGTTCCCTGATATTGCCCTCCCAGGGCAGGCTGACCAGCAAACGAAGGGCTTCCGGAGAAATATCGAGTTTGTCAAGCCCTAATTGCAGTGCATTTTTTTGCTGAAAATGATTGACTAGGGCCGGAATATCATCCACTCGTTCCCGCAGGGGCGGCATGTGAATGTGGATGACATTGAGCCGGTAGTACAAATCTTCGCGAAAGTTGCCCTTTTCCACTTCATCTTTCAGGTCTTTGTTAGTGGACGCCAGGATACGAACATCAATTTTAAGGGTCGTATTCCCCCCCACTCGTTCAAAAGATCGTTCCTGCAGAACACGCAGCATCTTTGCCTGCAGGGAAGGGGGCATTTCTCCGATTTCATCTAATAACAGGGTGCCGGTGTCAGCTAATTCAAAGCGGCCTTTGCGCATAGCGACTGCATCGGTAAACGCGCCTTTTTCATGACCGAACAGCTCGCTTTCCAGCAGGGTTTCCGCCAGAGCGGCACAGTTGACTGAGATAAATGGACATTCCTTGCGATTACTTAAATGATGAATGGCCCGGGCAACCAGTTCCTTGCCGGTACCGGACTCACCCGTGATCAGAACTGATGAGGGGGTGGGAGCAACCTTTTCAATGAGTTCGTAAACGGACAGCATGTTCGGGTTTTTGCCGATCATGCCGCCGAAACCGGATTTTGGCGTCGCCTCACTGCGCAGTCGTCGTATCTCACGAACCAGGCCGTAATGTTCAATAGCCTTGCCGGTCGAAGCCAGTAGTTGTTCATTGGAAAAAGGTTTGGCCAGGTAGGTAAAGGCACCGAGATGCATGGCCTCCACCGCTTTTTCCACCTCAGCGTAAGCGGTGATCAGGATTACCGGCAGGTGTGGGTTGAATTTTTTTAATTCAGCCAGCAGCTCAATACCGTCCATGCCCGGCATTTTCATGTCGGAGATAACCAGATCCAGGTCTGTCTTTCGGGCAATATTCAAACCGGTAATACCGCTGTCAGCGGTAAAGACTTCATAGTCTTCATCACGCAGCAGTTCAGAGAGAACGATCAGGTAATTCGGTTCGTCGTCAACAACAAGAATGGTATGCATAGTGTAATCGGTTCCGAGTTTCGGGTTCAGGGTTCCTGGTTTTGAATTTGAAGTCGCTGCAGAAGTTCATCCATAATGGAATCAGGGGGGCAGATGGTATCCTTGCCGCCGGCAAGACCACCTGCACGATTATTACCATGATAATCGCTGCCGCCGGTAGCCAGCAGTTTATGCTGTCGTGCAAGACCCATTAACCGTTTTTGCATTTTGCGGGTATGACCGGGATAAAAAATTTCAAGCCCATCCAGCTTTCGTTCTTTCAGCTCTTTAATAAACCGCGGCTGCACCTTCATGCCGGGATCCAGCTGCCCGGGATGGGCAAATACGGCAACCCCGCCTGCTTGATGTATTATATCAATGCTTTCAGCAGCTGTATAGCTAAAGCGACTGCACCAGGCAGGTTTGTTCCTGCCAAGGTACTGTTTGAAGGCCTCGTTCATGGTTTTCACATATCCCTTGTTAATCAGGAGCCTGGCAATATGGGGCCTGCCGGTCTGACCGCACCTGGACAGGCGGACCACCTCCTCATGGTTGATTTCAATACCCATCCCGTTCAGTTTTTCCAGGATTTTTCCGTTACGTTCCACGCGTCCCTGCTGCAGCCGTTCAAGCCAGCAACAGAGCTCCGGACTGTCGGGATCAATTCCATATCCCAGTATGTGCAGGGAATAGCCGTGGTGCATGGCACTGATCTCAAGGCCGCTTATCACCTGTACGTCCAGCTCAAGGCCTAAACGTATGGTTTCACGGACTCCTTCTGTTGTGTCGTGATCCGTCAAGGCAAATCCTTTGAGTTTGTTGGCCGCAGCCATACGGATCAACTCGGTAGGAGTTGCCGTGCCGTCAGAGTAGATAGAGTGGGTATGGAGATCAACACACATGGTTACATGGGGCCTGTAAGGTAAAATACATGAAAACAGTGTAACCATGCGTACCTGATAGTGCAAGACACAAAAAAAGATGTAAGAATATTGGTTGCCATTGGTATTAATAGGTATTATCGTTTTGATCCATTGCGATTGATCTGGAGACTATCATGAATACAAATATACGAATAGATGAACACCTGATAACTGTTGAGCCCTATTATCTGCCCCTGGCAGATGAGGTGGAATTGGCAGAGGCGGCCTATGGGGCCGGGCTTCCCCTGCTGCTTAAGGGCCCCACCGGCTGTGGTAAAACCCGTTTTATACAGTACCTGGCCTGGAAACTGAAACGTCCGCTGGTCACGGTTTCCTGTCATGACGACCTGTCCACCTCCGATCTTGTCGGCCGTTACCTGATCCGGGCCGGGGAAGCTGTCTGGACGGATGGGCCGCTTACCATGGCAGTGCGGGCCGGTGCAATCTGTTATCTGGATGAAATTGTCGAGGCCCGTAAAGACACCACGGTAGTCATTCATCCCCTGGCCGATGACCGGCGGGAACTTCCTATTGAAAAATTGGGCGAACTGTTGGTAGCTCCGCCTGAGTTTATGCTGACCGTGTCCTATAACCCGGGTTACCAGTCTGTGCTCAAGGATCTGAAGCCGTCAACCAGGCAGCGTTTTATTGCCCTGTCCTTTGACTATCCGGATCTTGAACGTGAGGCTGTTATTGTTGTCAAAGAAGGTGACGTTGAAACAGATCTGGCCCTTTCCCTGGTTAAGCTGGCCCACATGACACGGAGTTTAAAAGATTCAGGATTGCCGGAAGGGGCATCCACCAGGTTGCTCATCCAGGCCGGAAAATTGATGGCAAAGGGGATTCCTGCCCGTAGAGCCTGCCGGGTGGCCATTACAGGTCCGCTTACCGATGATCCGGAACTCCTCGCTGCCATTGACGAGATGGTCAGCTCCCTGTTTTAACCCGCATATTTCATGAACACTTTGTTCATTTTAAGGTAACCTCTGTAAATCATATGATAAAATTGCGCATTATTCCCTACTTTAAATTTGCAAAGTGTTCACCGAAGGCAAGCCGATGCGACCGCACCTGCTTTGTCGCTGCAGGAGCAGG
>JAYEKB010000054.1:0-5278 GCA_034660835.1 Thermodesulfobacteriota bacterium | reverse complement strand
TGAGCATACTTTTTTAAATCGGATCAAGGTGCCGACCGGGGTTGGGGTCCCGAGATTTATCAGGGTTGGTGCCGAGCATCTCTATCTACGTTTTGAAGACCTGATTGCCAATAACCTGGCTTCTGTTTTTCCGGGGTTGTTGATTGAATCCTGTGAGCTGTTCAGGGTCACCCGTAATGCGATTACGGAGAATGCAGGAGACAAGGCCAACGATCTCCTGTCTGACATTGAATCAGCACTGCGAGACCGTAAATTTGCCGAGATTGTCCGGTTGGAGGTAGAATCCTGTATGATTGCGAGTCATCGGGGTATGCTGGCTGCAGAACTTGGTATTGATGAAGACAAGGATGTTTTTACGGTTGATGGAATAATAGGAAAAAGTGATCTGTTTGAAATTGCAGCCATTGATAAACCGGACCTTCATTTTCCTGTCCACCAGCCCTTTGATCATGCCAGGCTTTCAGGTGATTCACCAAACATTTTTCATATCATCCGGGAAGAGGGGGCTCTTCTCCTGCAGCACCCCTACGAGTCCTTTAACAGTTCTGTAGAACGGTTTTTGTGCGAGGCCAGTGAGGACCCCAAGGTGTTGGCCATCAAGATGACCCTGTACCGCACCTCTTCAGATTCCCGTGTAATTCAGTACCTGCTGGATGCCGCCCATAACGGCAAACAGGTGACTGTGGTGGTGGAACTCCAGGCGCGTTTTGATGAGTCTGCAAATATTCACTGGGCCGGATATCTTGAGCAGGCCGGAGTGCATGTAACCTATGGCGTTGTCGGTCTCAAGACGCATTCCAAGGTTATCTTTGTGATTCGCAGAGATTATAACGGGTTGCGCCGTTATGCCCATATCGGCACCGGTAATTACCATGCCGGTACTGCCCGTCTGTACTCAGATCTGGGACTTATGACCTGTGACCCGATTATCGGCGAAGATCTGACCGAATTGTTTAATTACCTGACCACCGGCTATGCTCCGGATCGAAATTACCAGAAGCTGCTTCCGTCTCCCAGGGTATTAAAAAAAGCCCTGCTTGAAAAAATCGATCGTGAGATACAAAATCAGACCGCAAAAATACCCGGACATATCCAGTTAAAGACCAACGCCCTTGAGGATAAGGATATTACCGCTGCCCTGTACAGGGCCTCGATGGCAGGAGTCAAGGTGGATCTTATTGTGCGTGATACCTGTCGTCTCAGGCCGGGCATTCGGGGGTTGTCTGATAATGTGCGGGTTGTTTCTATTGTCGGCAGGTTTCTGGAGCACAGCCGTATATATTATTTTTATAATGGCGGTCAGGAAGAATACTTCATCGGTTCCGCCGATATTATGAAAAGAAATCTGGAAGAGCGGGTGGAGGTTATCACCCCGGTTGAGCCGGAAGATTTGAGGACAAAACTGCGGGAAATACTTGATATCCAGCTCTCTGACCAGCGCAGTGGTTGGGACATGCAAGCCGATGGAACCTATATTCAGCGTAATCCTTCCGTGCGTGCTGAACAGGATGGGTCACAGGAAATCCTTATTCAACTGGCCGGTAAGCGATTGGCCGATGCCCAGCGGATGTCTAAAAAGAAGAATAAGAAGAAAATAGTAAAACGAAAAAGGAAATAGCTCTTTGGTTACCACTCCACCCGCAGACTATTGTCCAGGGCGTTGGCCCTGGCAATGCGAACCTTGACCGTATCTCCCGGTTCCACCGGAAAGGCGGGATTGGGGGGCAGATCAATATCAAACAGACAGTCCAGCAGAATCAGGTTGACCCGTTTCGGGCCGTGGCTGACTACCAGCGCACTGACCATATTCCCCACCTGTCCTTCCAGATAGCGCAGGATCCAGTAACGGTGACGCTGCTGGCGCACCGTGTTGGCCCGTCCAAGCTTCTGCTGGATAGTACCGGCAAAGTTCTTACACTCATCTGCTGAGAATAGAATACCCTTGCCATGGATCATGTTGGAGATCTGCATCTGGATGACCATGTCCAGGAAACGACGGATGGGTGAGGTAACAGTGGTGTAACTGTTCAGGCCGAGACCGGAATGGGGCTTGGGATGGACGGTCAGCTCACCCCGGGAAAGAAACCGACGCTGACAGGCGATATCCTGCAGGCTGTTCCGGACTCCGGAAATCAATCGCTTGCGCGGCGGCGGCTGGGAGCGGAACAGGCCCGGTGCCTCCTGGGCGGTGAGATAATCCGCAGCCACTCCGTTTGCCAGAATCATCAGTTCCGATACCAGGTTCCTGGACGCGCTGTCAGACTGCGAGAGGTGGAGAGTGACCACACCCTGCTTATTCACGTAAATGTTGACATCCGGAAAGGAAAGAAGCAATGCGCCCCGCTCAGCACGCTGAAATCTCAGCTGTTGCCGGACTGTATTGAGCAGACTCAGTTCCTTGTCCTGGTCCATGATCCGGTCCACTTCCGTATAACTGAGTTGCCGTTTTACCTGGATAACACTGGGTACGATTTTGCTGTTGAGGATTTCCCCGTCAGTGGACAACTTTACCAGGAAACTGATAGCAGGTCGCACCCGATCCTTGATCAGGCTGAAGACCCCCTGGGAAAGCTCCCTGGGCATCATGGGTATCTGTCCTTCAGGGAAATAGAGCGATGTGGACCGTTCCATGGCCTCGGAAAACAGGGGATCTTTGGGCGTAATAAAAGAGCTGACATCCGAGATGTGGATGCCCACCAGTGTTTCGCCGTTATCAAGACGCTCCACATGCAGGGCATCGTCATAGTCACGGGTTGATGCGCCATCAATAGTGAAAATGTCCAGATGGCGAAAGTCCTTGCGCTTGGGATCGGCAAGCAATTGATCAGCAGTGGGCTCTGCAATTGACGCTGCATGGGCCATCAGGTCCGGATTAAAGTTTACCGGCTGTTCCGCCTTGAGCAGGGGAATGTTTTCATCCCGTTGCCAGATTCCGGCCTGGACCAGGAGTTTGTACCCGTCACCCGGACGGTTTAAATCCGCTTTTTTAAGCAGCTGGCGAACCATGTCGCTTTCGGGTGCATCACTGCCGAACAGTACATAATCTGCAATCCAGGATAGAATCCGATCACGATCCGGCCACTGTTCAGCCGAAACAGTTCCACCGTCCATGATGGTTTGTAGATTCCCGGCCCCGGTTGTCAGGATTTCCTCTTTTTCCTTTTCCTTCTGCCGTTGGTGACGCAGCTGTTCTACCTGCTCAGGAGTATGGACGTTGACCATATCGTTTTTATATTTAAAGAAAAAACGATCGGTAAACACACCGCGCAGGAAGGCAGCTGACTGGTCATCGGTCAGGTCGCCGCCAAAATACAGTTCAGCAAGAAAATCAGGAGGAAAAGATGTCTGCTCCTCTCCACTTGCCAGTTCCCATATATCTTGTAACGGAATATCGCGGGTCAGGGTCGCGCGTTTGTCTGCGGCATCTTTGAGCAGGGCGATACAGTCGTCACGGCTGATATCAACCGGGTATTTAGTTCTGGAGACGGTGACCACACGTGAGGCGGGCAGGTTCATTTCGCGACCATTCTGGTTGAGCAGCCGCAGCCGGTTGCCGACACTCTGCAAAACAAGGCCGCAGATAAATCGTCCGCCATCAAGGTATTCTATTATGCTTCCGGTAGGTGTCATCTGTTACTGTAGTCAGGAAGAGGGAAAAAGTTGGACGAGTATACCCGCTAAAAGACAAAGGCACAAAGGTTTTACAGCCTCCGCCCGGCAGACTGGGGAAAATGTTGCATCAAGTGGAACTCATGGTAAGCTGATGCAGGAAAGACTTCTCAAGATATGCAGCACAAGGAGATATTTTTTGCCGGTGGTGAAGGTTAACCCCTTTCGTGTTTTTTGTGTATTTCGTGGTTCATTTTAACTGTCAGCATTATGCAAAGGAAAACAAATGAAACCTGTCAAATATCATTCCGGTGTAGTCGCAGTCGTTGGGCCGCCCAATGCCGGCAAATCCACCCTGCTCAACAGGTATTTACAGCAAAAAATCGCCATTGTCACGCCATTGCCCCAGACCACCCGCAACCGGATTCTTGGTATTGTTACCGGGCCGGATTACCAGATGATCATGCTGGACACCCCGGGCCTGCACAAGGCCAGGGAACTGCTGAATAAAGAGATGGTTCGCATTGCCATGGAGACCCTGACCGAGGCGGATATTGTACTTTTCGTAGCTGATGCCTCGGCCATGGCCGGTAAAAAACTGGAAAAACGACGCTCCGAGTACAGCGGTTATCTCAAGAAAATCCAATGTCCGGCCATCCTGGCTTTGAACAAGGTGGATCTGCTGGATAAAGAGCAGTTACTACCCATCATTGACTGGTACAGTTCTCTGCACCCCTTTACAGCAGTGGTGCCGGTGTCGGCCCTGAAAGGAGAAGGCACCGATATCTTGCTGAAAGAATTGATCAGCCGCCTGCCCATAGGGCCGCAGTATTATCCAGATGACATTCCGACAGACTCCACGGAAAGGTTTATCGTGGCAGAGCTTATCCGGGAAAAGATTTTTCTGCGTACCCATCAGGAAATTCCCTATTCAACGGCAGTGCTCATTGATTCATTCAAGGAAAATGAACAGGGAGGCCCGGTGGTCATCCATGCCACTATCCTGGTAGAACGTGGTTCACAGAAGGGAATCATTATCGGCAAGCAGGGTAAAATGCTCGGTGATATCCGAAAGGCAGCAATAAAAGACATCGAAAAATTACTTGGTTGCAAGGTACAGCTCAAGCTTTGGGTCAAGGTAAAAAAGAAGTGGACGAGTAATGAGCAGATTTTACGTGAACTGGGGTTGTAGAGAAAAGTTGCTCGCGAGCGTAATTTATAGTAGCTCATATTTGATCTGACAGCTCTTGAAATCAGTTTTGATTAAGTCTGACAGATTCATTAAACATCCCGACCGAGCGTTTACCTACCCCTACTTAACCTTACCCTCATACAATCTCTATTTTTTCACAATAAATCGGCGTAGTACAAGGTGATAGCAGGGTACTTGGATGAAAAACTGACCAAGGCAGTAAGTAAGGTATTAATTGATATGATTGGCACCAAATTGGTTAAAATTAGATTTTCCAAAATTAATCGTGTACCCTGAACCGGAGTTAAGGTTTTTTGGAAATATGTTGACTCGGGGGAGGTCTCGTAATCCTCCATTAGGTTCTCATTTTTTGTAGGCAAACGGTCTGTGAAGATTTGTACAGATAAGGTATGATTGGCCTCCGTGGACCTGCGGTCTGTTTTACTGAAAAATGGACTGACGAGCTTGGTTAGCAGA
>JAYEKB010000053.1:0-5311 GCA_034660835.1 Thermodesulfobacteriota bacterium | reverse complement strand
ATGCGACCGCACCTGCTTTGTCGCTGCAGGAGCAGGCATAGGCAACTATCGGAGTCTGCGCTTACCTGCCTACTCCTGCGCTCAGCGCATCTGCAGCCGCCTCGACTTGTGAAATATGCGGGCTAAGGGCGGACAGGTAAGCGAGGCACGAGACTCCGATGCCCGCCGTTGAAGCTATGAAAAGAAAACAACCGTCGATTCCACGACATCCCCGAATGTTGTTATCGGGGATCCAGAGGACTGGGCACCTACAGGTAAGTGATCACTCACCATCTCCCGCCTTTATCTTCTCCAGTTCCTTCGCCTGAATTTTTGCCACCATCTGCAGGTAATCCTGCTGCGTCATCCGTGCGCCACGCAGGCCGCCGCGCAGATTTATTTCCGATAAACGATGTGTCCCATCCGGTAACAGCAACAAATCGACATGTGCATGGGGAAAATCAGCCCGTTTCATCACCTGGTGACAAAAATCAAGTTGTGCGCCGGTGAGTTCCCAGGGCAGACTTGTACCTCCGCAATGCAGATTATGACGAAAATTATACGGGTTATGCCTCCTGTACGCCTCAACGGTCTCACCAAGGATTACAACCCGCACATCCCGGCACCCTTCCACAAAGGGCTGAATCACAAAAGGAAAGGGCAGAGAGCCCAGGGCAACCTGGGAATAAACGTCCTCAATGGAGGAAAAACGAAGGATACCAACACCGGCGTTGGCCCGGTCCAGCTTGCAGACAACTCTATCCACACCGGTCCTACCATAACCGGTTACAGCCTCAAGCATGTCCTGCATACAGTAGACCGGCAGGGTACCCTCCACCATAAAACGACGGAGGAGTGCGGCCTGATAGACTTTGGAACGGCTGCACAACTGAGCACTGGCTGAAGGGAACAGCCGGACACCCCTGGATACCAGGTCAAGCAACAGGTGTTCCTGGTCCCCGGCCAAGCGGATGCGCCCCAGTACAATGTCCCCGGCTTTCAGATCATCGTAACAGGAAAACAGTTCCTGGTTGCTTTCAACAATGCGGTGCTTCATCTCAAAACATCATCTCATGTAAATGGGTGTGGAATTCATTGCTCAGAAATATATAATATCAAATCCATGATTCTCACTCGTAGCTGTGATTTCATGGTGGTCTACGAGAGAAACCCGGGACTGGGGAGAACCGGTGGACAACCAGTCCAACATGGCCTTCATCTGATCCAGGTTGCCTTCAAACTCAGTTTCTACACTGCCATCTGCCAGATTACGCACCCAGCCGGTTACGCCAAGGCGCAGGGCCTCTCTGCGGGTGTAATCTCGAAAGAAAACGCCCTGCACCCGTCCGTGCACCAGGGCATGAATCCGTTTATTATTATCCATCCACCTTCTCCTGAGGCCTGCCCACAAGTTGCAGGAACTCATCTTCCCTAATAATGGGGATGCTCATGTCTGCAGCTTTTTTCAGCTTGCCGCCCCCTTTTTCCCCTGCAATCAGCTGGGTGACCCGTTTACTAATCCCGGAAACGACCTGCCCACCCATCTCCTTGACCAGTTGTTTTGCTTCATTTCTCGACATGGACTGCAAGTTGCCGGTGAAGAGAAACACCTCACCATCCAGGGGTTTGCTCCCGGTTTCAAGAGGCTTGATATCCAGACCGAGTTCCAGCAATTGGAAAAGCATTCGTCGGGTAGAGGTGTCGGAGAAATAATCGGTCAAACTTGCTGCTGCCTGTTCTCCGATACCTTCTATTTCAAGCAGATTATTTTTTTCGGCAGCCATCACCGCATTAAGGGTTCTGAAATGGCGGGCCAGCAGCTCAGCCGTTACCTCGCCCACATGACGTATACCAAGGGCTCCAAGAAAACGGGACAATGAGGTATGCTTAGTATTTTCAATAGCCTGCAGTGCATTGTTGGCTGATTTCTCTCCCCAGCCATCAAGTACTGCCAGGTCTTCGTGTCCGAGCCGAAAAATATCAGGGATGTCTTTAACCAGTCCGACATTTACCAGCTGTTCCATATTCCTGCGGCCAAGCCCTTCAATGTCCAGCCCGGATTTACCGGCAAAATAGATCAGGCTCTGCAGCCGCTGTGCAGGGCAGTGCGGGTTAATGCAGCGGGTTATGGCTTCACCTTGCGGACGCTCCAGCGGATGGCTGCAGACCGGGCATCTGTCAGGAAAGACAATGGATTGCTCCCTGCCGGTACGTTGTTCCACAACAGGTTTGACAACTTCCGGGATCACATCTCCGGCCCGTTGAATGAGTACCTGATCGCCGATCATCAAGCCCTTGCGCTCAATTTCATCCCGGTTGTGCAGGCTGGCACGCCTGACAACGGCACCGTCCACATTGACAGGCTCCAGAATGGCCACCGGCGTCACCGATCCGGTTCGGCCAACCTGAAAATCAACATTCGTTATCACCGTAGTGGCTTGAATAGCCGGGAACTTCCATGCCGTCGCCCAGCGCGGAGCCCGGGCCGTATTGCCCAATCGCTGCTGGAGTACAAAATCACTGACCTTGACCACCATGCCGTCTATCTCGTATTCTAAATCGTGGCGGATCTTTTGCAGGTACTCGTAATGAGCCTGTACCTCAGGGAGAGAACAGCAGAATTTAATCAGGGGATTGACACGGAACCCTATCCGTCCAAGCCAGGTAAAGAGCTCTTCCAGGTTTTGACAGGCTATGATGCCGGTATCGGCCACAGCATAGACAAAAAAGCTGAGTGGCCTGGTGGCTGTTACCTTTGGATCAAGCTGGCGCAGGGAACCTGCAGCCGCGTTGCGGGGATTTGCAAATAGCGTTTCTCCCTGTTCTGCCCGCTGCAGGTTTAGTTCTGCAAAACCCTTACGGGGTAGAAAGACCTCCCCGCGTACCACCAGCTGATCCGGAATTGAATGGTTCCCGTCCAGCAGATGCAGGGGTATGGCCTGCACTGTCTGCAGCTGGGTAGTAATATTTTCACCTACCAGCCCATCACCCCGGGTTGAACCCTGAACAAACACACCCTTTTCATACACCAGTTCAACAGCCAGACCATCCAGTTTCGGTTCCGTGGCATAGGTCAGCGGCTCGGTTGACTGAAGGTATCGGTGGATTTTGTTTTCAAAAGCGGTCAGTTCCGTTGGCCCAAAAACATTATCCAGGCTGAGCATGGGATAGGCATGCTCAGCCTCTGCAAACCCGTCAAGAGGCGTACCTCCCACCCGCAGGCTTGGAGAATCAGGCGTAATCAGCTCTGGAAACTGTTCCTCAAGGCCCAGTAACTCCTGGAACATCCGGTCATATTCAACATCAGCGATAACCGGATCATCCAGAACGTAATAGCGGTGTGCATGATAGGTCAGCTGTTCACGTAGTTCCTGCAAACGGGTCTTGGCCTGTTCCATGTCTCCGGGGCTATTGGTCATCAAGCAGGATGCCGCCTTTGGCAATATTTTCCCGTTGCTCCTCATCAATGAAGATCAGGATGGACGATTCGGGTTTATTTGCCTCTTTGGCGATAACTCTGGTAACACCTTTGACAATTTTCTTTTTCTGCTTCCGGCTCAGTTTTCCGGCAACACGAATGTTCACATACGGCATATGATACCCTCCCGAAAATTCATAGTTTATGATTACAGTTAAACTACTTCCCTAATCTCTAACCCGGATAAACCGGAAAAATACGAAATTAGAAGCACGAAATTTGAAATAATATCGAATATTTCAAATTATCATTTTCGAAACACTACATTAAAGCTTTGGTCGGATGTTTAGTTTTGAAAATTTAGCTGTTTTTCTTTTTTGTCTTTTTTTGTTTCGTATTTCGATATTCGAGTTTATTTTCTGTCACAAAAGAATAAAACTAAGATATTGATCCCTAATTAATCCACCATATCAGGATTTCATTTTGAAGTCGAACAGCTTTTTATGGTATAGAAAGTAACAATCACATCCCAATAATTTCCTCTCAGGAGAACCTGATGCATATTATTGTTACCGGCGGAGCCGGGTACATAGGCAGCCATACATGCCTGGAACTTCTCAATGATGGTCATGAAGTGACGGTTATCGACAACCTCTGCAATGCAAACCAGGAAGGACTGCGTCGGGTGGAGCAACTCACAGGTAAATCGGTTCGCTTTTTTCAGGTAGATTTGCTTGATCCGGTGGCCGTTGACCAGGTGTTCAAGGAAAGCCCGACTGCAACAGCGGTCATCCATTTTGCCGGGCTCAAGGCAGTGGGCGAATCGGTTGAAAAACCGTTGCTCTATTATAAGAACAATCTCACCGGCACTCTCAATCTCTGCCAGGTCATGCAGGATCGAGGGATCAAGAATATCGTCTTCAGTTCATCGGCAACAGTGTATGGCGACCCGGCTACTGTACCGATCACCGAGGATTTCCCGCTGCTGGCTTGCACTAATCCCTACGGCCGGACCAAATCCATGATCGAAGATATCCTGCGTGATGTGTATGTAGCGGATCCGGACTGGAACATTGCCCTTTTGCGCTATTTTAACCCGGTAGGCGCTCATGAGAGCGGACGGATCGGGGAAGATCCCAATGGAATACCCAGCAACCTGATGCCTTATATTTCTCAGGTTGCGGTGGGTAAACTGGAGGAACTCTCTGTATTTGGCGACGACTATCCAACCCCGGACGGAACCGGAGTACGGGATTTTATCCATGTAGTTGACCTGGCAACGGGTCATTTGCGTGCCCTGGAAAAACTGGAAGAAAAACCGGGAGTCGTCATCTACAACCTGGGAACCGGCCAGGGCTACTCCGTGCTGGACATGGTCAAGGCCTTTGAAAAGGTCACAGGCAAAAAAGTTGCTTACAGGATTGATCCGCGCCGGTCAGGAGACATAGCCCAGTGTTATGCCGACCCATCGCTGGCAAAAAAAGAACTGGGTTGGAGAGCGCAGCGTGGTATTGACGAAATGTGCACGGATACCTGGCGCTGGCAGTCAAACAACCCGAACGGTTATCACATCTGACTACGTATCCAACACAGTAACTCCTGGTTGTCACCTACCCCAAAGCTGTCAGGGTGTAAGCTGACACGATCATTTTCTTGTTTTGAGGGAGAAAAACCCTTGGGCTACCCGGTTGTCTTTTGACTCAGCTTTTACAATCACAGCCAAAAAGAATTGTAATGCAGGTATGATATGGAAATATTAATTGGGCATGGCTGGCCTTATCTAAAGCTTTAGCCCGCATATTTCATGAACACTTTGCTCATTTTAAGGTAACCTCTGTAAATCATATGATAAAATTGCGCATTATTCCCTACTTTAAATTTGCAAAGTGTTCACCGAAGGCAAGCCGATGCGAC
>JAYEKB010000052.1:0-5333 GCA_034660835.1 Thermodesulfobacteriota bacterium | reverse complement strand
TTCTTTTTTTATATTATTTTCAGATAATTAGTATTTCAGGCGAGAGGCTGACTTTCTGAACAAATGCTTGTTTGTTTACTTACTCCTCCATGCATGGTAAGGGGGAGGCTGTGTGTTTTTATTGTTTTATTGGTGTGTTTCGGTCCATTTCAGCGGGCCTGTTTTGGACTTTCATCCTGTTAGTTTTTTCGGAGTTTGTAAATGCGTGTACATCGTTTTGTAATAGGTTGGTTGTGTGCGGCCCTTGTTCTGATCTCGGCTGCTCATGCCAAGGTCATGCCGGTGGAGTTTGACAGCGGCCGCAATCGTCTGATCGCCTATATGCTCAGCCATCAGCTGCCGGCCCAGCATTTTGGTCATAAATCCCTTGATGATAAGCTCTCACAAGCTGCCTATGAACTCTACCTGCGGCAGTTGGATCCCAGGAAGCGGTTTCTGCTTAAGGGAGATGTGGAACAACTCAATGCATTTTCCGACCACATAGATGATGAGCTCAGTCGAGGCCGAATTATCCTGCCCGATGCGGGTATGCAGATCATTGGCGAGCGGGTTCAAGAGGTACAGCTGTTTGTTGATCAAATCATGGATGCGGGTTTTGATCCCAACCGTGAAGATTATATGGAAACTGATCCCAAAAAGCTGGACTATGCTGCAGATAAGGCTTTGCTGGAAGAGCGCTGGCGACTGGCCCTGAAGATGGAGGTGCTTGATAGTTATCTCATAGAGATTGAGAAGAAAAACAAGCAGATAGAAAAAGATGGCAAATCCCCACTGGCTGGCGAAGGCGACAGCGTGGATACAATAATCTGGGATACAGCCATGGAAAAGGTTCGCAAAAGAACCCATCAGTATCTGCACCGGCTGGAGCAGGTAACCCGGCAGGAACACTATAATCGCTACTTTGATGCGGTTGCCCGGGCCTTTGATCCCCATACCAATTACATGGCCCCGACCTCAAAGGAGGATTTTGATATCCATATGAGTGGTTCCCTGGAGGGTATTGGAGCTTTGCTGCGTGAGGATGACGGTCATATCAAGGTGGTTCGCATCATTCCAGGCAGTGCTGCAGAGGCCCAGGGACAGCTGCATGCAGAGGATACCATTCTAGCGGTTTCGGAAAAAGATGGAGAACCGGTGGACATATCCGATATGCGGATCAGGGATGCAGTGTCCTATATTCGCGGCCCCAAGGGGACAGAGGTCCGGTTGACCATTCTCAGGCCTGACGGCGCCAGGCTTGTGATCCCCATAGTACGCGATGTGGTAAAGATCGAGGAAACGTATGTCAAGTCGACTGTCCTGAAGAATAAGTTAGGCAGTAAGATAGGTTATATTCGTATTCCCAGTTTTTACCGAGATTTTTCCGGTGGCCGTGAGCCGGAACGGCCCCGCAATGTAACCGATGATACCCGCAGTGAGCTATCGAAACTGAAAAAAGAGGGAATCAAAGGCCTTATACTTGATCTGCGCAATAATGGCGGTGGTGCCCTGTCCGATGCTGTGGATATTTCCGGACTCTTTATGCCCGGTGGTCCCGTGGTACAGGTAAAAAATTCCCAGGGTATGATCCGTGTACTTGAGGATGAGGATACGAATGTGACCTATGATGGCCCCATGATCGTACTCGTCAACCAGTTCTCAGCCTCGGCATCGGAGATTCTGGCCGCTGCCCTGCAGGACTACGGGCGGGCGCTCATTGTCGGCGGTGCCCATACCCATGGCAAAGGAACAGTGCAGGCCCTGGTGGACATGAACCGCAACCTGCCTCTGCTCCATTTGAAGAAATATGATGATCTGGGGGCACTGAAGGTGACAATCCAGAAATTTTACAGGGTGAACGGAGGGTCAACCCAATACAAGGGTGTGACCCCGGATGTAGTGCTGCCCAGCATGCTGGATTACCTGGAGAGTGGCGAGCAGTACATGGAAAATTCCCTGCCCTGGGACCAGGTAGTTGATGTGAAACATACACCCTGGAGCGGTCCGCGTTTTGCAGTCCCGTTGGCTCAGAAGAGGAGCGAAGAATATGTTACCGACAACAGGAAGTTGAACAGGATTGAACAGGAAAGTGTCAAGGCAAAGAAGCGTGCTGAAGAAACCCTGGTCGCAAATTTTCTTGCGGGAGTTGTGGCACAGAGAAAAGAACTTGAACAGGCCAGAAAAGAGGCAAAGGAGGCTGGCCTCATAAATGAGGGTGAAGATCAGGATGGTACGAAAATCAAGGAGAAAAAGAGCCTTGATGAGCAACTTTCCGATGATCCTTACGTGCATCTAACACTCTTTTTGATGGATGATATCAGTGCAGCTGAACATGTGGTCGGCAAGGCAGAGTAATTTTTCCCTTGAAATCAAAGCCCAACCATGATAGAGAATTGTTGGTATGAATCGTCATTCATTTTATTAGTAGTTATTCAACCAGCATATTAAACTGTTATGAATCTGACCTTGGCCCTGAAAAAGAAAAAGGAGAAAATTCTCTCAACATGGATTGAGAGAACTCTGGACTCTTATACCTCGTCAGGTTTTTTCAAACGATCCCAGGATAAGTTCGCCAACCCGGTTGGCGCCAATATCAAAGAAGGTCTGACCCGGCTCTACAATCTCCTTGTTAAAGGGGCAGACCAGCAGGAATATGTGGAGCCTCTTGATCAGGTAATCCGCATCCGCGCAGTACAGGACTTCTCCCCGGCGCAGGCGGTTGCGCCAATACTCGAGCTCAAGTGGGTTGTGAAACAGGTTTTTTCTGCAGATAAAGAGTGCAGGGATCTGTTGTCTGAGCTTGATTCTTTTGACTGTGATGTTGACCGGGCTGCTCTGGCAGCCTTTGATTTATATATGGAGTGCCGGGACAGGTTGCACAGAGCCCGGATTCGTGAATTGAAGAGCGGCAGTTATATTTTAACGGATTCAGCCTGCGCCTCAGCAGTAATCCGGCAGAATCTGCAGGAAATATCGCAGATAAGTTGACGCTTACGGCAGCATGACGGTGCAAACGGCCGGATGATACAGAAAAAACTGTATTATTTGATCCGGCTTTTACCGCAATTTTTCATTTTGTTATCGTTTAACCTGAAAGTGAGGGAGTGATCGATGAAGTACACCTTCCCCCTGGCGGCAGTCATTGCCCTGGTGTTGATTGCGTGGATAGGGTCGCTGATACCCGGTATGCAATATTTATTTGGTGTTGCCATACCGTATCTGGCCATGGCCCTGTTTGTAGGTGGGTTTTGTTATCGGGTAATACAGTGGGCAAAGTCCCCTGTTCCCTTTAAGATACCCACTACCTGCGGGCAGGGTTATTCACTGCCCTGGATCAAACGGGATAAACTGGAAGCACCCAATAATACCTCCGAGGTCGTGGCCCGGATGTTTCTGGAAATCTTCCTGTTCCGGTCTCTGTGGCGTAACACCACGTCTGACGTCATCAGTGGGCCAAAGATTACTTACGAGTCCTCCCGGTGGCTGTGGCTGTTCAGTATTGTCTTTCACTACAGTTTCCTGATTATTGTTCTGCGTCATATGCGCATGTTTCTGGAACCGGTTCCCTGGTTGATCAGTGCCATGGAGTATGGCGACGGTATCATGCAGATCGGTGCCCCTACCATGTATATGACCGATGCTGCCATTATACTTGGTCTGTTGTTGCTCTTCGCCCGTCGGCTGGTCAATCGTCAGGTACGCTACATATCGCTTGCCAATGATTATTTCCCCTTGTATCTGATCTTCTCCATCGCCCTGACAGGGATCCTGATGCGTTTTTTCCTGCGTGACGGTATTGATGTCGTGGCAATCAAGACCCTGGCCGTTGGTCTGGTGACCTTCCAGCCGACAATCAGCGGTGATATCGGATCAATTTTTTACATTCACCTCTTCCTGGTATGTTGCCTGCTGGCGTACTTTCCGTTCTCCAAGTTGATGCATTTGGGTGGTGTTTTCCTCAGCCCGACCAGGAACATGGCCAACAACAGCAGGATGCGGCGTCATATCAACCCGTGGAACGACCCGAAAATCAAACCCCATTCTTATGCCGGTTATGAGGATGAATTCCGCGCTGATATGATTGAGCAGGGAATTCCGGTTGAAAAAGAGTTGCCGACAAAGGCTGATGATTAACGGTTGCATAACCTCAGAAGTATAAGGACAGAGCGATGGCAGTTGTAAAGGTAGATACGTTATCAAGAAGCGTGGCTGAAGGGCCTTCGCTGATGACCGGCTCCATTCCAAGAAGGGACTGGCAGGACATGCCGGTAGAATTCAAACCGGGTAATTACGCATATCCGACCAAGCCGGAAATGCTTGAGTATCTGGACAGCCAGTCTGGCATAAGTCTTCCCAATGCCCGTGAGTGGAGTCCGGAGGACGATGACTGGAAGCTTCCTGAAGACTGGAAGGAGACCATCATCAACGGTCTGGCCGAACGGTTAGATAAATTCCGCTCCCTCAAAATTTTTATGGACTGCTGCGTACGCTGCGGTGCCTGTGCAGATAAATGCCACTTCTTTCTGGGAACCGGTGATCCCAAGAATA
Source organism: Thermodesulfobacteriota bacterium (assembly GCA_034660835.1). Lineage (GTDB taxonomy): Bacteria > Desulfobacterota > Desulfobulbia > Desulfobulbales > Desulfobulbaceae > Desulfobulbus_C. The sequence goes on along the minus strand of JAYEKB010000052.1, from coordinate 806 downwards.
TGCCGGTCATGCGGGCAGAACTGCTGCGATCCATTTATCGGCAGGAATTCACTTTGGCGGGCAAGTTGTTAGGCAAAATGGCAGGCGGACGCGAAATGACCGTTGGAGTACTGAAAGAATGGTTCATGTACGCCTATCAGTGTACGGAATGTCGTCGCTGTTCGGTTTTCTGCCCCTACGGGATCGATACTGCAGAAATCACCATGATGCTCAGAGAACTGCTTCATATGGTTGGTTGCGGCATCAACTGGGCCATGGAGCCGGTGTCCAACTCCAACCGGACCGGTAACCACATGGGGCTTACCCCCCAGGCGTTTAAGGGTAATGTCGATTTTCTCTGTGAAGACATTGAAGGCCTTACAGGGATTACAGTAAACCCGACTTTTAACCGTAAAGGTGCAGAGGTTTTGTTCATCACCCCGTCGGCCGATGTCTTTGCCGAGCCGGGATTATTTACCTGTATGGGTTACCTGTTGTTGTTTGAGGCCATCGGCCTTGACTACACCTGGTCAACCTATGCCTCCGAGGGCGGTAACTTTGGTCTGTTTACCTCCAACGAGGTGATGAAAAAACTCAACGGCAAGATGTATGCCGAGGCCGAACGTCTTGGTGTAAAATGGATTCTTGGCGGTGAGTGCGGTCATATGTGGCGTGTGGTTCATCAGTACATGGATACCATGAATGGTCCGGCAGATTTCCTGGAGGTTCCCAAGTCGCCGATTACCGGTACGGTATTTGAAAATGCGGCCTCCACTAAAATGGTCCACATCAGTGAGTTTACTGCTGACCTGATCAAGAACAATAAG
>JAYEKB010000051.1:0-19547 GCA_034660835.1 Thermodesulfobacteriota bacterium | reverse complement strand
GATTTTTCTCTGGAACCATGTACAACTGAAGAGTACCCTGCCCCGGCCCATCGGCCGACCAATTCCATTTTAGCAAACAACAGGTTAAAAGAACACGGGTTGCACGTCATGCAGAACTGGCAGCAGGGTATTGACGATTTTGTTGCCCGGTACCGGGATGATTTGTTGCAAGAGGCCGGCCTGTAACCCCATTCCCCGGCTTACAACCGCACCAGTTCAATATCGCCCCAGGCTCCGAGCTGGTCACCTGATATAATGACCACGCCGGAAAGCCCGTCAATCTCACCAGCCAACTCAAGTGCCTTGTTAATACTCTGCTTTTCCCTGACCACCTCGTTGCCGAGCCGTGTAGCGGCGGCATCAGCCAGGGCAGTAGAAGGTGCAACGACAACCACGGCATCGGCAACACCCAGGCTTAAAGAGTGGCCAATTGTCCCGGAGGAGCAACACACACCGCAACCCATTCGGCCCGGTTGCAGTTCAATAGCCAGCTTACCACTCAACGGCGACTCTCCGGCATATACGGCCACTATGCATGCCTGATTACGGGCCACAAACAGATCGCCGCCATTTTCCACAATCACCTCGTCAGCCCCCTGTGCCAACAGGCCGCGCCCGACCCATTCGGCAACGACACCGGCAACTGCTGCCATGGGACCAACTCCGGCCTGCATTCCAGCGGTCAACATCTGTCTGACAACTTCAGGTGCCTGTTTATTCATGGGCATCGGGACAAGGGTATCAATAAATCGAGGATGCTGCTCAATATAATACTCAATATATCCACGCACCTCTGATACCAGTTTTAATGCCTGGTCACCCACCGGACGAGATGCCAGGATATGGAGATCCGTTTCCGCCATCTTCACTACAGATGAGACAAGACCGGAATTTTCTACCCGCCGGTACTCCCGATCCTGGTAGGAAAGCGGTGTTTTCTTTCTTGAATGGGAACCTGACATGACAAGCCCTTGTGACTATATTATATACGTGTACAATTCATCTGGTCACCTGTACTATACATGAGAATCTATCACACCCGGCAAAGGCCGGCACAACAATAAATGAATAAAAAAAAATCGGCAGCCGGCAGGGAATGTATCATTCTCTTTACCCGGTTCCCGCAACCGGGCAAGGTAAAGACCAGGATGATCGACAGGCTTGGCCCGCAGGGTGCGGCCCGGCTGCATACAAAAATGACGGAACAGGTCATATACAAAATAAAGCCGGCCCTGCAAACACGTAATGTACAACTGCAGATTTATTACTGCGGCGGATCACAGCAGGAGATGGCAGACTGGTTAGGCAGAAATCGTACCCTCTGCATTCAGCGGGGAAGCGACCTGGGTCAGCGAATGGAACATGCTTTTGCTCAGACAATACAACAGGGAGCGGAGCGGATACTGCTCATTGGTTCCGATTGTCCTGATATAACTGCTGATATTATTATCAGCGGACTGAAAAAACTGAACAGTCATGACCTGGTTCTCGGCCCTGCTGCAGATGGCGGCTATTACCTGATCGGCCTGCGTGCTCCGGCAAACAAAAACACGATCCTGTTTAACTCCATTAACTGGGGTACGGACCAGGTACTGGAACAAACGTTAACTCAAGCCGGAAAAGGAGGCTTATCTTACACCCTCCTGCCACAGTTACGCGATATCGACCGACCTGAAGACCTTGTCTATTTCAATCATCATACCTGTTCGTAACGAGCAAGATGCCATCGGTCCCTGCCTGGACAGTCTTGCCGACTATTCAGACCTGGAAATCCTGGTGGTTGACGGCGGCAGCAGCGACCAGACCATCCATGAGATACAAAGAAGGGGACACAGGCCTGTTTCATCTGCTCCGGGACGGGGAAAACAACAGCACACAGGTGCAAAAACCGCCTCAGGAGATTTTTTTCTCTTTCTCCACTGTGACACCAGACTGCCTCATAATTTTACTACCCATGTACGGAAAATCCTGGAGCAGGAAGGGGTCGCTGCCGGAGCTTTCCAGCTGGCCATCAATGCTCAGGGGCCGGGCTACCGCATTATCGAATACAGCGCCAACCTTCGTTCCCGGCTGTTGAAACTGCCCTATGGAGATCAGGCCCTGTTCATGAAAAAAGAAACCTATTTTGCTGCAAACGGGTTCTCGGATCAACCAATTCTGGAGGAGCTCGATCTCTTGTCCAGGCTCAAGAACCTTGGCCGGATTGTAATTGCCCCTGCTTATGCGACCACATCCGCCAGGCGCTGGCAGCAGCATGGTATTGTGAAAACCACTATCGTAAACCAGCTGATGCTGGCAGGGTGGGTAATGGGAATCTCTTCGGAACGTCTTGCGAGCTGGTATTATAAGAATCAGAAATAATGGAAACAAATACGCCAAACACTATCACCGCCCAATTGTCGACTATTCCGATTCCTTTTCCCCTTCATTGATTAGCTTAGGGCCTGTGCAAAAATAAGCGTCACAACCTTACTTGTCTTTTTGCTCATTTCCCGCGTTGCAAAAATAGTTACATAGCGCTGCTATGCGCCCATTTTTGCGTCTTGGAAATGAACAAAAATCCTGCGTAATCTTGTAACACTTATTTCCTTACAGGCCCTTAGCTTCGGGTCCCGGAAGAGCACCGGCTTTAATGGCCGGTTCTCTGGGGATAAACTGTTTCCTGATCTCGGGGTCGTGAATGATCTTGCGAACCATTTCCGCACCCTGGCTGAGATAAGGCGAGCTTAATGATTTCTTTAACAAATCATTTGAAGCGGACAGGCTGGAGGCAAGTATCATGAACAGCAGGACAGCCACAAGTGCTCCTTTTACGGCACCAAGCAACAATCCTAAAAAACGATCAAACCACCCTAAAAGCGAAATCTCCATAACCCGGCGCAAAACCTTGCCGGCCAGAATAAAAAACAGAGCCGAGATCAGGAAGAGTACGGCGAAACTAACCAAAAACACAACTTTTGGGTTTTCTACAACCTGTTGCACATAAGGCATCAACTGGCCGCTGTATCGCCCTGCCAGCCAGTAACTGCCCACCAGTGCCAAAAAAGTGGTGAATTGGCGCATAAAACCGATCCAGACGCCACGGATGATAAAAACGAGAAAAATGAGAGCAACAATAACGTCAAATGATGTAAGATCGCCAAATGAAATCATATTGTCCAGCCTTTGACGGAGAGTACATTCTGTCAAAAATATTTTTGTTGGATTCCCGGAAAAACATGCTTCCAGCAGGAAAAATAACTACGCTCCGCCAATTATACTTCGCTTGATGAATATAACAACTAATTGTGATAGCGCATTCTTTGAACCAGACGCAATCCATTCGTTCTTTCCTTCCTCGATCCCCCTTTGCGGACTGACTATCCTTGCCCGGGCTAAATCTAAGTTATGCATTGCACTTCTTGATCTTGATCAGGTAGAAGACAGCTTGAAGCAAAGAGACTCAAGACTGCCAAAGCAGGTACTCTCAGAACCGGAGCTGTCATACTTCAAGCGATTCGGCTACCCCAAGCGACGGCGGGAGTGGCTGGGGGGGAGAATAGCGGCCAAGGCCGCAATGCTGGAACTCCACAAACCAGACCGGTTGCATGCTCGACTGCAACAGCTGAGCATCCTGCCCGACGACCATGGTCGGCCGATAGCAGATACGATGAAAAACATTTCAATTTCTATTTCCCACAGCGACCAATTTGCGGTCGGCCTTGCGGTTAAGGGGAGGGCCTGCGGCATAGACCTGCAGCAAATAAGCTCAAAACTGCCCGGCCTTACAGACCGGTTCGCCTCTGCCCATGAATTAACCATCCTTGCAAAACTCCCTGTCCTTGGAGACCAGACAACCAGGTTGACCATGCTCTGGGCTGCAAAGGAGGCGCTGAAAAAAAGCCTGCTCCATGATCAACCCGCTATCTTCTCGGGCATAGAATTGCAGCGCATAACTATTATCCAGGATTATTTATACCGCTTTCACTGCACAGTGGATGGACACTGTGAGCAGACAACCATGACCTATGATTTTTCACCCTATATCCTGTCCCTGACCACAACAGATCATGCCGGAACTCCCCGAAGTTGAAGTTACCAGGCAAGGCTTGCTGCCCCACTTGCTTGGGCGCAGGATCATTACCGTTAAATGGTCATCCAAACGACTGCGCTTACCCATGCCGCGCAAACTGCTGCATGAATCCATCCAGGGCAATCGCATTGCAGCTATTGACCGACGGGCAAAGTACCTGTTGATCCGTATGCAGGACGAGAGCGTACTGGTTTTCCACCTGGGCATGACCGGCAAACTGGGCATGTTTCCGGCGGCAGCACCAAAAGCCATCCACGACCACCTTTGGCTGCAACTGGATAATGACATGGAGATGCGGTTTAATGATGTACGCCGTTTCGGCAGTATCGCAGTCTGGCCGGCAGAACAGGCACTGATGCAGGAAGAGAAATTCAACAGCAGCAAGGGAATAGAGCCATTCGGTCCGGAATTCACAGCTGCAAACCTGGCCCGGCTTGCCCGGCGCCGCAGCATGCCGGTGAAAACGTTTCTCATGGACTCCCGGCTCATTGCCGGTATCGGCAATATCTACGCCAATGAGACCCTGTTTGCAGCATCCATTCATCCGCAAACCAAGGTAAACCTTCTGTCGGAAACACAGTGGCAAAAAATTGCAGACTGCTGCCTTCAAATCCTTACCCGGGCCATAGCCGCCGGAGGATCCACTATTTCCGATTTCCTGGGGGCAAGCGGCAATCCGGGCTATTTCCAGCTCCAGCTTGCAGTGTACGGCAAAAAAGATAAACCCTGTCCCGGGTGCGGTGCAAAGATCAAAAAAGAGACCCTTGGCGGCCGGGCAACCTATTTTTGTTCAAACTGCCAGTCCATGTAACGTAAGCTATCAGGGGCACCTCATCTTCACGCGGTTACTTCTGCCCGCATAGAGGGGTTATAGCGACCAGAAGAAACTGCGTAAATCTGAGGCCCCCCTGACACCTTACAATTCAGAGGTAAATGAAACCATAGAGTATTGAACCCTATTATAGGTTACCATGTGACGACTCAATAAGGCGGATTTTAACGCTCTCTCCCTGCCTGGCAGCAGTCCGTCCACCTTCCAGGTGCATGATCGCGTTGATCGGCTCCATCCGACCTGCTGGCCAGGCAAGCAATTGTCCAGCAACCATCCGCACAACAGCCCCTTTTAAGTTGAAATGGCCGGTCTGTTTTAAGGACAGTGTCCTCTCAAGGACAGCGTCGATAAGCTTGCGAGAACCATTTCCACAGCCTTGGAGCCTGTTCAGGGCAGGAACAATCAGTTCATGAAAAAGTATTCGTACCGCAGGAGGGGGACCGGGAAGCCCAAAAAAAGGAGTCTTCCCAACCATACCGAACAGGGTGGATTTTCCGGGACGAATCTGCAATCGATTATAAACTACAGTACCACCAACTTGAGCAAACACCTGTTCCATCAGGTCGAACTTGCCGGGTCCCATACCACCGGTGCTGATAATCATATCCGGCTGTTTTTCATCAAGGAGCTGCCGGACCTGCTCCACGATCATATCTACCTTGTCCGCTACTGTGATAGACCGTGAACAGCAAACCCCATGCGCCTGCAACAGGGCTGACAGCAAAACACCATTGCCGGAAACCTTCTGTCCGGGTTGTACCTTCTCTCCCAGCTCAACAAGCTCGCTTCCTGTGCAGATCACCATCACTTCAGGCTGCTTGTAAACGGGCAGGTCAAACCAATCGTTTTCAGCCAGTATGAGCAGATGATCAGGCAGCAGGCGGGTTCCGGCAGGGACTAATAATTCGCCTTTCTTGCCATCACTGCCAAGGAAGCGGATATATTGCTGCCTGCGAGTAAGCTCATTTTTTGGGATTGCCACTCTCATACCACTATCACTGCAGACCTCAAACGGCACAACACGCACGCAACCGGGTGGAATCATGGCACCAGTCATGATTCGAACCGCTTCACCGGGCTGCAGAAACAACTCTTCTCTGGAACCGGCAGCGACCTCACCAATTACCTTGAAAATCGCTTTGCTGTCTCCAGCTGAAAATGGATGAGATGAAAGAGCAAAGCCATCCCGAGTGGATTGATCATAGGAAGGTTTAGGCCGGGAGGAATGCAGGGAAACTGCACTGATGCGTGCCAGTGCATGTATTAAAGAAATGTTCTGCTGCTCAAGGGGAAAAATCTGCGCTGAAATTGCAGAAAGGGCATCACACAGAGAAAGTTCAACAATAGGATATTGCAGGGAATCCCTGATCACTGAGGTAGGCCTTGATGAGGTCTGAAAAAAAAAGATAAGTCAGCTTGGCAGACTGACAATTTATGTTCACCATCCCAGCAATATCAGGGATGGTGAACATAAAATTATTCTGTTTTCACGTAAGCATCATTATCTCAAAACCGATAATGACGAAGAGACAAATTATACTGTCAGATCTTCACGTACCTGCTTACGGGGACCGCCATGACCGGCAGTTGACCAGTCGCGGATAGGAGCCGGCTCAGCCATCTCCTCCTGTCGGTCCAACCGCCCCATACGATCATAGATCATCTGCCAGACGCAGTCGACCTCGGAATTGATCTCACAGCGACCATCAACTGAACCGCCACAGGGACCGTTCATCAGGCTCTTGGCACATCGTGCAACAGGACATAGTCCACCGGTCAGATGCAGAACACAGTCACCGCAGCCGGCACATTGCTCGCTCCAGACGCCCTGCTCGGCAGAACCGCCGAAAAAGGTCGTATTCAGTGCCGGAAAAACATTTTCATTCGGCCGGAGGTTGGCAATAAAATTGACACCAACACCGCATGCCGTGGAGACAATGGCATCGTATTGGCCTTTAAATTCATCAATAGCGTCAATATATTCACGATCGCACTGGCGAACCAGAGAGGCGTCAAAGACCTCAGCTTTTTTACCGGCTTTTTTCAAGCCAAGGCGGATAAGAGATGCCAGGATCTCAGCTTCCCGCTCACCACCGGCGGAACACACTGTTACACAGCCCCGGCAGGCCAGTACAAGAATTTTTTTACAATCCTGAACCATTTCAATTATTTCAGCCAGCGGCTTTCGTTCGGCAATAATCATCTGCAACTCCCACAAAGCAGGGTTTAAGGATCAGGGTCAACTAACAGTGTCCCGTGGAACCCCACGGGATTATTTTCATAATTACAACTTAGCTGACCTTTATCCTGTTAAATCAATTAACAACAGGCGTACGCATTAAAACGATATCAAAAAGGGCTCGGTCCCATCTTGCTGATCAGTTCATTCATATGGCGACCAGCATCAACAAACTCCGGATGCAAACCACGGGGCAGGTGAAACATTCGTGCCCGATCCGGCTCCACATCAAGCTCTGCCAATGCTTCACGCACAGCCTGTACACGCTTGGCAGCCCGCTGACTTCCCTTGACATTATGGCAGATCTCACCTTCCACTTCACCGGTGGTGGGACAACCAACAACATATACACCATCGGCCCCATCTTCAAAGGCCTTAAGCAGGGTAACCTCTTCAAGCTTGCCGGTACACACCACCCGGGTCATCTTGATATTATCTGGAAAATTCAAATCCTGCAGTTCCTTTCCCTCGTCAGCACAGCTCTGCTGGGAGGTATAATGACAACTGAACAAACGTATGTCCGGCGTAAAACTCATCGGATGCACTCCACGTATTTATTATATACCACAAGCAGCAATCAACCGCTCATCTTCGGACTCATTGAGAATGATGGCCTGGGCAGGACATTCGGCAACACAGATGCCGCAGGCCCGGCATGTTTCCACATCAATTGCGGCAAAACCTCCATCGTCAATCTTTGGAATCTCCCAGGGACAGACACGGACACAGGTTAAACAGGAAACGCAGAGATCGCGCTGTACCTGTGCAGCCTTACCCTTTTCAACAAGCTGCTCAGCTGTTATGTATCCCTTTTTCAGGGCCAGCTTGGCAAGAGCGCTCATGATGTCGGCAAAACTTACATCCTGCGGACAGACAAACACACAGCTGCGACAGCTTGAACAGTACCAGAGCAGGTCGGAGTCGAGCAGCCGCTCTTCCATGCCCATGCGGACCATGTGTATAATTTTACGCGGATCAAATTCAGGAATTGCCTGGCTTACCGGACAGGCACCGGAACAGGCACCGCAGGAAAAACAGGAATTCAGGTGTTCGCCACCAGGCTCAGACACCACCTCGGCACTGAAACCGGGGTTCACATCAACCATTTTCTTAGACATACCATCACCACTGCGAGCTCTTACGTCTTCCCCTTAATGGGCAATCATTAACACGCTGAAAAAACACAATTTATAGTCAATAGGAAAAAGAACGGACAGGTATGACCTTTGAAACTCAGACCTGTAAGTTAGAGATAATTTACCGTGTTTTGGTTGCTTTGTCAACGAAGCGCTGGAAAAAACAATTAAACTGATGCAAAAAAACAATTAAACTGATGGTGAGGTGTTCTATTGGGAATTTGGAGCAAAAACGTATCAGCGTAGTATCAATCTGTAAACCTGTTGCAGAACTATAAGTTTCTGAGGGCGAGGGGGAGTTGCAATTACTTTGAATTCATCCGTAAAATCACTTTTCACCAACTCCTTCTTTAAACAGGGATGGTACAATATGATGCCGGTTCAACAGTTTGTAGAAATCCGTACGGTTTCGGTGAGCGATACGGGCGGCCTGGGTGACATTACCACGAGTGGTCTGCAGTAACTGGATAAGATACTGTTGTTCAAACTGGCGTCGAGCCTCGGCTAAAGGCACGATTTTCTTCCGATCATGCTTAATTGCGTCATGGAGCAAATCTTCTGCAATAAGCGATGAGGTCGAAAGAGCAACCGCATGCTCCACGACATTATACAACTGGCGGACATTTCCAGGCCAGGCGGCATCGACCAGTGCCTGCATAGCCTCCGGTGTGAATTTTTTGTCCGCCTTACCTAAACTATCGGACAAGGTAGCAACAAAATATTCAGCCAGCACCGGGATATCCTCTTTGCGCTCATGCAACGGTGGTATCACCAAGCTCACTACGTTGAGTCGATAAAAAAGATCCTCCCGAAACTCTCTGGTCTTAATAGCCTCTTCAAGATCTCTATGGGTAGCAGAAATAATTCGCACATCAACGGACACGGGAGAGGCACTGCCCACAGGTCGGACCTTTCGGTCCTGCAACACTCGCAGAATCTTTACCTGCAGGTGCAAAGGCATGTCACCAATTTCATCCAAGAACAGGGTTCCGCCATCAGCGGATTGGAACAAACCTGCATAACTCTGGCTGGCACCGGTAAAAGAGCCCTTCACGTGTCCGAATAATTCGGATTCCAGCAAAGATTCAGGGATTGCTGTACAGTTAACCGGGATAAACGGTCCGTCTCGCCTGCTGCTCGCCCTGTGGATGGCTATGGCAAGCAGTTCTTTGCCGGTACCACTATCACCGCGAATCAACACTGTGGCATCCGTCTCTGCCACCAGCTTAGCCCGGGAAAGGAGTTCTTCCATAGCTGTACTCTTACAGACTATATCGCTACGCCACTCCTCATCAAGGTCTTCAGCGGTCGTTCCGGAGGACAGCCGCAAGGCCTTTTCAGTTTCCCGAATCAGTTCTTTACCATCTATGGGCTTGGTAAGAAACGAAACAACACCCTGCCTGGTTGCTTCAACCGCTTCCTGGATCGACCCGTGCGCAGTAATAATTATAACGGGAACAGCCTTATTCATCTCCCTGATAGCCTCAAATAAAGCCAAACCGTCAATACCCGGCATTCGAAGGTCTGTGAGAACCAGGTGGGGATTAACCAGAGAAAACTTTGCCAGTGCTTCTTCACCACTCAAGGCGGTCTCCACCCGGTACCCATTACTTTCAAGACGTAACTTCCACAGGCTGAGCAGATCCGCCTCATCATCAACCAATAATATACGATAGCTCTGTTCACTCATTTGTGACGTTCCCGGTTCTTGATTATATTTTCAATATTCTTCAACTCGTCGATTTGACTTTGCAGCTCCTTAATTCGCTCCTGGTCCTGCTTGGTTTGCTGTTGCAGGGTATCAACTTGTACAGCCGACTCATCCCTTTCATCGAGCAACTTCTTGCGATCCGTCAAACGGTTCACTATGGACTGTTCAAGTCGATCGAACAGGACAAGCAGCCCCTGCATATCATCTGAAGCATCAGGATGCTTCTCAATGTAGCGCCCGAGCAACTTCTCGCCCTGTTTAAATTGCTTATAGTCAGCCAGTTGATGCAGAGTCAGGCAGATAAACCGTAATGTATCATGATCATCTCCTTCCTTCAGCCTGATTGCAGCCTCCACGGAATAACGTTCAAAATCTTTTTGTTTCAATCCCTGCAATTCACTGACACAGGCAAGCAGGTATGAACTATCTGACGGCACAAAGACAATCGTGGGTGAAACGGCAGAGGGAGGAGATCCGGTATCCCGCCCAACCTGCACACATCCGCCGATCAGCAGAAGGATAACAACCAACACTAAACCTTTTTTCATCTTCATATCAGAAACTCGGCAAAATATTATTGATTTTCCGCGTTCCTCACCCTGACAACGGTAGCAACACTGCAAAACAGGCCCCCTGTGTACTTGATAATAAACGAAGGGTCCCACCATGCGCCTGCACATACTCTCTGCTTATTGCAAGACCAAGGCCGGATCCTTTGACAACAGCTTTTTTTGCCTCTTTTCCCTGAAAGAATGGGGAGAAAATCCGGGACCGTTCCTCTTCTTTTATACCGGGCCCACTGTCTTTCACCTGGCAGACCACATGCTTATCAACAGTTTTCAAACGAATTGAAATAGTCCCCCTGTCCGGGGTGAACTTAACAGCATTGGACAACAGGTTATCAAATACAACCTTTAACTGTTGCCGATTACCGTCAACTTTGGCAGCAATAAGTGTGACATCAAGCTGAATCTCCCGTGCCATAATAGAAGTCTTGTGATCAGCAACAACCTCTTCCACAAGCGCGTCAAGTCGAATATTTTTCTGACCTGACGGAATCTTACGTGCCTGGGCCATATTAAAATCCAGGATATTCTGGATAAGGCTCTGCAATTTTGAGCAGTTCTTATCCAGTATCGCAACCACTTCTTTCTGACTGCTGTTCATGGAACCCACCAACTCATCACGCAACAGGCCTGCTCCTTCTTTAATCGAGGCCAGCGGCGTTTTCAATTCGTGTGAAATATGGGCTACCAGCTTTATCTTTTCCCGATCAAGTTCGGACAACCGCTTTCGCAACCAGTCCAGTTTAGCCCCGAGTACTTCAAGGTCTCTGGGACCTGAGACCTGGATTGGAGTTGTAAAATCTCCGTCACCCAGACGCTCGATCCCTTTATCCATCTGGCTGACCGGCTTGGAGATCAAGATTACAAACACAATAAGAAATAAAACACTGAATCCTATCAGGCCGGAGGTCTGCCAGAGCATGGTTTCCTTATCCTTGCTGACTCTCAATTTGAGCCCTTCCACCTCGGCAACCATCAGCTGGTTACTTGTTTTTTTCAACTCTACAGCCAGCCGATCCAGCTCATGGTATTGGACAAGAGCTTTTTCTCTCTCCCCCAAAATCTGTTCGGAATCACCTGTAACTACACGATTGAGAACTCCGACAACATTGGTGTCCAAAGTCAGTAAACGGTTTGCCAGATCCACAAACTGATCTTCACCCAGGGACAGATCCGTAAGTCCCCGCACAATTCCTGTAAGCTCGGCAAGAGAGTCATTCACCTCTTCCAGCAAAGAAGACTCTTCCAGTACTTTATACTGGCGGGCATTACGTTCCTGGTCAATCAAAATGGCTGCCACTTTCCGACTGTCGCTCACCCGGTCAACCGAACGAAAGACGGCAACCGCGCTCTGCTCCACCAGTTCATCCAGCATTTTTACAGAACTGAACAGTGCCGTGAACAGCGGAAGGGACACAAACACAAAACCCGTCAACAACAGGGTAATAAAAGAACGGGGCCGATAAAATCGCACAATACTTACTTGCTGAGATGGACGTTGTCTATATAGATTACAAGGGGACGCGCCTGCCTGACAACAAATATACCAAATCCTTCAATTTCATGCATGTTCATTTCACGTCCGGCAGGAGAAGTTCTCACCGCATCCAGGGAAATCCGCAGATCATTCCAGCCGAAATGGAGGGTAAACTGCTGGTGAAAACGATCTTGAAACCCCTGGCTGTTCTGCCTGTGCAGCTTGTCATTAATCTTGCCGTGCAATGACAACTCTTCATCTGCCGGATTGTAGACACTGAAGTTCAACCATTGATATCCGCTCCAATCATGGGAGAAATTAAAAAGAGCGGTCCCGGAATATTCTTTAGTCGACAATTGCACCCGCAATGATCTGTTACCATGCCGAACCGGACTATCTACTCTCTGTAATTGATGTAAATTCTGCCAGCGACGGGCCTCAAACGGAGTTTCAAAATCCGATAACACAGGGAACCGGGCGGCAGCTAATCGCTCGTCGATCACTGCACGGGCCAGCGGCCAGAGGAAACATAACACGAGTAGTATGGTTCCGGCCTGCATGGTTCGCAATAGCAACGGGTTCAACTTCCTGCGAGCAGAACAGAAAAAGACAAAAGCGATAAGGACTCCCAGTTGATTACGTAATATATCAAAGATATCAGGGGAGCGTTCGCTGGTGTACATCTGCAGGAACTCAATCATGAGTCCGAATACGAAAACAGTCAGGAATACCCGGACAAAAACATGCCCCGTCTTCAGATGGGAAGCTCGGCTACAGTAATATGTACAGAGTTCTACTGATGCCAGGGTAAAAAAAAGGATATGGCCGAGATCCCATGCACTTTTAAACGATCTGGCAGCATAATAACCGGGACCACCAAAAAAGAAAAAAGGAAAGACGAGAACGAGTAGGAAAATATGGTATCCAGGCCGAATTCTCACGGGAGATCTACTGGATATAACCTTGCTCTTCGAGGTAAAGAAAAATTTCCTGGACAGCCTCAGCCGGTGTCATCGCGGAGGTGTCGATCTCTATCTCAGGTCGGCTCGGTGGAATATAGGGGTCAGAGATACCGGTCACTCCCTGTACAAGCCCCTTTCTTGCCTTGGCATACAACCCCTTACGATCACGCTGCTCACAGACTTCAAGTGGAGTTGCCACATGAATCTCAATATATCCGCCATAGCGGCTTATCAATTCACGATTCATTCGTCTGGGCTCTTCATAGGGAGCAATGGGAGCACAGAGAGCAATACCTCCGTTTTTAGTTATTTCACTGGCAACAAAACCGATCCTGGTAACATTGAGATCGCGGTGTTCCTTGGAAAAATTCAACTCCGAAGATAGATTTTTTCGAACAATATCACCATCAAGCAAGGTCACTGGTCGATCGCGCATCTCCATAAACCGAACCATAAGCACCTTGGCAATCGTCGACTTTCCTGAGCCGGAAAGCCCGGTCAAGAAAATCGTGAATCCCTGTTTTGATCTGGGCGGAAAGGACCTCCGCAACTCGTCAACAACTTCCGGGTACGAGTACCAGGCAGGAATCTCCAACCCCCATTCCAACCTGCGCTTGAGCTCCTCCGAGGTAATGTCCTTAACAGCCGTATCATCTTGCAGATCATCAAGAAAAACGTACTGTGCCTTTTCCTCCACATAGCCCATGGACCGCTCCGGCACCATATCAATACCGGTTTCTTCTGCCATTGATGCCACCAACTCCTGAGCAGCACCTTTCGGGTAATAGAGATCCTTGCCCGTACCCGCAAAGGGATCAGCATGGTCTTCAGCCACCATGAAATGACTGCATCCGTAATTTTTCCTGATCATGGCATGCCAGAGGGCCTCACGGGGACCGGCATATCGTTCTGCCAGAGGCAGAATACCCAACAGAATAATATTCCTTGGAAATTGCTGAACAAACTCCTGGTAACAATGCACATGGGTGTAATGATCCATATTGCCGGGATGTTCCAGGCCAACAGCAGGATGGAGAAATATGGATGCCCCCACCTCCCTGGCTGCGGCAAGGACCATTTCACGGTGGGCACAGTTCAGATACTCCCTGGCATGGAACCCCAGTACCCGGCGCCAGCCATATTGGAGAAAGCGACGATGGGTTTCCGACGGTGTCAGGCGCAGATCTCGAAAATCATAATGAATGGGCAGAGTCACCCCTTCAAGGGTTCCGCCGACATACCAGCTGCCGATCTGTTCATTAAGCCCCTTGACCCCCGGGTGCGCGTCTGCATCCATTGTCCCGTAAACGGCCAGAGCCTCAATTTTTTTATCAGGACACCAGACATCGGTCACTGTCAACAGGGCAAGCAGAAAACCTTCTGCATCATTAAGCGCCAGTCGCTGTCCCACTTCCAGGGTGGCGGCAAAGGATGCCGACACATCAAGGCACATCGGCACGGGCCAGACCGTCCCGTCGGCCAGCCTCATATCTTTTAGAACATGCTCATAATCGGCTTGATCAAGATAACCGGACAGGGGGTAACAGCCACGATTGAGCAGGGCTTCCAGATCATGCAGTTGACGGGTATTGAGGTCCAGCGAAGACAGCCCAACAGCCTCAGCACGAAGCTGTTCTGCCCGCCGAAAATGAACAATAAGGCTCTCGGAATATTCAGTTGCAGCGTAATTCAATTTCTCTCCTCTATATCAAGTACAGCACAAAAAAATATCATAAATTTAAATTGTTGCAAACGTTTTTCAAAATTAAACTTGTGATAATAAACAACTCAACCATAAAATAGCTAACCCGGTAAACCGGAAATACGAAATAAGAAGCACGAAATTCGAAACAATATCGAATGACATAATTTATAATGACCAAAACAACCCCAAAAATACTGTTCCAGGGTTGAGATCGTTTCTGTCATTTGAACATTTGATTTTAGAATTCGAAGTCTGCGCTTATCTGTTTCGGATTTCGATATTCGAATTTCGTATTTATTTCTCGGAGTCTGCGCTTACCTGTTTTTTATGACAGAAGTTGAAGAGTAAGACACTAAATACAATCCTTCCATTCTTATCCTGCATGTTGCAAGCATATCGCTCAATTTGCAGTGTTGCAAGTAACATTAATCGGCAGTGGTCGCTACTGATTGGTAACCGATGAGTGATAAACAATGGTTGGTCGATTTTTCCAATTCTGTAACAAATCATTTTGTGAATCACTTGGATGTTTTTGTCCAATGAATTCCGGTAGTAGCAAGGAGAAACAACCCGCAACAAAAAACTTGATTCTCTATCAAACCACCCTTTTTGAAAAATAGTATAGAGACTTCCCTCAATGCTCAATTCGCAGACCAAGATGGTATTATCTTCTTGAGAAGAAGACCAATTGTATTGTATGTTGTAGTGAATATTTGAGATAATTATACACCTTTCTCTAACCGTTGTTTCAGTACATGGAGGGCTAAATGACAACTAAAAAGCGGCTGGGTGATATGCTCATTGACGCCGGCTTAATAAAAAATGAAGAACTGGACAAGGCACTCAAATTACAGGTTGGCGGCAATCGACGCCTGGGCTACCTGTTGATCAAAATGGGTTTTATCACTGAGGAGCAATTACAGTCGGTGCTCACCGAGCAACTCGACCTCCCCATCGTCGATATTCAGCAGGAATTCAACACGGCAGTCAAACAGATTCTTCCTCGATATCTCTGCAAAAAATACAACGTTATCCCGCTGGGCCTGGCCGATCACAACATACTGAGAATTGCCATGGCCGATCCTTCCGACTCAAGAGCTGTTGCAGATATTGAACAGTATACCGACAAAGTTCTGCAACCTTGTCTTGCCTCCCACAGCGACATTGAAACCGCGATCCGAAAAAGTATTCCCTGGAGCTTCAGGGATATCTTCAATCCTTTAAACTCGCAGAAGTTCACTGCCTTAGCTACAACCGTGGCCCTTATCCTGGTTACAATTACAATAATGCAATACAATAAAGACCGTCTTCGTACTCAATACGGGACAAAACAGGTCACAGACAATGGAGTGTTTTACCAGAATCACGAATTGATGCTGGAGTTTGACAAATCAGGAAAGGCAGCCTTACAGGGACACGGCGCTCATGCCCAGGGCTCATATTCAATCACATTCAACGACATAGATTCATTGGAACAATTTATCAATCGTAAACAAAACGACTTTTCCACAACCCAGCGTAAATGGCTGACCTGGGCCCTGGAAAACCAGGTAACCAAGCAATAGGATCGGAGATTATTTCCTTGCTCAATCTTGACTGGCATAACTTCTGCATTTCAAATGCTCACAACTTTGGACAAGTGAGCGGGAGAGAATCCGTAAAACACATCACACTGCAGATACTATGCGATTTTTACTAACATTTTTCTTTTTAGCCGTCCTGCTGCCCGGATCTTATTCGTATGCAGCGAAACACACTATTGAAATTGGCTGGACCATAGAAGATACAGCAGGCATCGAGCTTGCCGGCTACCGCCTCTATGGCGATCTCCAACAGAACAGAATTTGCCAAACCACGGATCCGGCTGCCACAACAATGGTCTGTACTGTTGATATCCCCGGCACTGAAGCTACCTACACTCTGGTCAGTTATTCAACAGACGGTGTTGAAAGTGATCCTTCCGATCCCTTTACCATAGTTTTTGAAGAACTGCCTCTGGGTCTGGAAGCTGTTTTCGATTTCACGACAACAAAAGGATTACTGGCTGTCAACTTTAACGCCACAGCTTCAACCGGCTCAATTAGCAAATATGAATGGAATTTCGGTGACGGCAACAAAGTAGAATACGGTGTGAGCACCAATCATACCTTTCCCACTGCCGATACATCATATAAAGTCTCTCTTACTGTAATGGATGAGAAGGGTGGAACAGCCACGACAACTAAAGAAATCACCCTCAGCCCGTCCTCAGGAAAAAACCAGGCACCGGTTGTTGCACTTGATACCAAACCTGCAAACGGTAACTCCCCTTTGCAGGTTACATTTGATGCCGGCCAGTCATCAGATCCTGAAGGTTCGGCACTAACCTACTCCTGGGATTTTGGAGACGGGAAAACAGCTACAGGTTCCAACCCGTCCCACCTGTACATCAACCCCAATGCAGGAACCAGAGTATATACTGCAACAGTCACAGTTACCGACAACCAGGGGGAAACTTCCAGCGCAAGCAGCCCGATTTTCGTTAAGGGTGATGGAACCGGAGGAAATGCAACCGCAACAGCAAATATAACGACAAACAGGACATCCGGACCCGCTCCTCTAATCGTCGCATTCAATGGAACAGGCTCAACGCCATCAGAAGGGGCCGATTCAATCAGTCAGTACAGTTGGGTGTTCGGTGATGGCTCAACTGGATCAGGGCAAGAAGTTCAATACACCTTTCCGGATCCCGGTGAATACGAAATTCAATTAATTGTAACAGACAATAAAGGAAACTGGGCTAAAACTACAAAGAGCATAACCACGTATGCCCCGGGCGAACAAAATATTACGCCTATACTGATACGGATCTACGACCTTCTCCTTTTCAAGGATTAAAAAGCGAAGCACACAGATATTAGAAATATGAAAAACGAAAACACAAGAGATAAGCAACTACTCGGTTTTTTTCTTACTCTTTTCAGCCTTGTTCTGTTTGCGTTCGCAGCGCAGGCCAGAGATGTCACTTTTGCCTGGAATGCCAATAGTGACGAGATTGACGGTTACCGGCTCCATTATAAAACCGGAACAAGCGGCGGTAGTCCGTATAACGGAACCGGAGCAACCGAAGGTAATTCGCCGGTCGACATGGGAAACGTAACCCGATTTACCCTGCATGGTCTCTCCGACACGGAAACTTATCACTTTGTCATGACTGCTTTTTCTGGAACTTTGCAAAGTAATTATACCACAGAGCATACCCTGGAAGCCCTTCCAGTGACGACTCCGACAGAAGGCATAACAGCAACTTTTGCATGGATTCCCAATAAAGAAACGAATCTGGCCGGCTATGAAATCCAATACGGCACGGCATCGGGAGATTATAGCAACATCATTGATGTCGGCAACCCGGATCCGGTTGACGGCAGAATTCAGACCCGGGTGGATGACCTGATCGAAGGAACCACCTACTACTTTTCGTTAGTCGCCTATAATGCCGACGGAGTGAAAAGCACTCCAACAACAGAAATTATCTGGACAGCCACATCCGGTGCAGGAGACGGAAACACAACGATTGACACCGGCAGCAGCTTCAGCACAGCAGAGGATCAAACCGTTTCAGGCACAGTAGCGGCCGGTAACGACACCGGCATCAGTTACCAGATACAGCAGAATGTGTCGCATGGCACCCTCTTTCTGAAAACAGATACCGGTCAATTCACGTACACGCCGCAGGCCGGATTTACAGGTACAGACTCTTTTACCTTCCAGACAAGTGATGGACACACTGCCACTGTCTCCATCACCATCACCCCTGTCAACGATACACCTGTAACCCTGCCGGAAGCGGAAATTTTCGGTGACACACCGGACAGTAACCACCCGGGCACGCTGACTGATACCTTTACAAATGTCAATAACGACAACAACGCATCGGCCAAGAACCTCAACACCTGGTCCTGGTCAAACCCGGCCCCCAATAAGCCGTCCAATACCATTATCATCAAAACCGACATCTCTGCACTGCCGAAGAATCTTCAAATCACCGAAGCAAAACTGTACCTGTACCAGACTGACTTCAGTGGAGAAACAACCTACGAAAACAGCATTCATAAAATCACTGGGAAGAACCCGATCATCAATCAGGTTACCGGATATAACGCCTATAACGGTGAACCGTGGACAGCTGTGGAAACAGGAACAACTCATAGCGACATTCCTCTCGGCCTGGCCGATATTGACCAAGCCGAAGACAGCATCGTCCTGGGTACCAAATCCGGTTACCAGACCTGGACAATTACCAGCATGGTACAAGACTGGATCAGCGACCCTGCCGGCAACTTCGGCCTGCTGATCTCCGGTGTGGAAACGAACATTGGAACCGGCAGAATATTTGCCGCTTCGGAAAACCAGGAAGAATCTTACAGGCCAAAGCTGGTAATCCGTTATCTCAAAAAACCGGCTAAACCAAGTGTTATCTCCGCTAAAAAAATCAAATAGCTTCTCATTGCAAGCTTAGATACGTCAATAGCTCATAGTGAGCTACTGATTCAACAGCAAAAATGAACAAGGAGAACAAATGAAAATGAAAAAGTTTTATTTAACAATGATTCTGGTACTTTTTCTTGCCACTTCAGCCTTTGCAAAGGTAAACCTCAATACCGCCGGTGTTGAGGAACTGGCTACCCTGCCGGGAATCGGGACGGTAAAAGCAGAGGCAATTGTCCAGTACCGTAATGCCAACGGTCAATTCAACAAAATAGAAGACCTGACAGAGGTCAAAGGTATTGGTGATAAAATAGTCATCAAAATCAAATCCGAGGCAACAACAGGAAAATAACCTTTCCTCATTTAGTACCATTTTTCTG
>JAYEKB010000050.1:0-5386 GCA_034660835.1 Thermodesulfobacteriota bacterium | reverse complement strand
CCAAAACTTCTTACATGTCTGTCATGGATATCGATACGATCATCGCTCTCCAAATCATGACATAAGGCGCAAAGATTTACTGTGCTGTTGCGGAAATCATGATAACCGAGATCAGCGAAAGGCATTCGGGTATTGATTGAGAGTCCGCTGGTGCCGCTATGGCAATCAGTACAATCCAGCGCAGTGGCTGCTGGTTCCACTCCATGATTTAACAACTGATAGGTATCTGTAGTTACCCACTCAACAGCTTGCGAAGCAGGATATCCCATATTCACCAAACCGGTTTCAATTGCTTCAGTCACACTTCCCGATCCTTTTATATATACAAAGGTGTCAAGGGCAACGAGCACGTTATCGGCAGTGATCTTTGGCTGGTTTGCAGTCTTATATTTGAACGGATAGATCTTTGTGCCGGTATCGTCCAAATCAAAGGTTCCAAAGGGTCGTGATGTTGGGTAGGTATTCAATGCAGCGTCATAAGTAATTGAGGCATCATCACCAAGAAGATAGTTGTCGCTCAGCCGGTTCCACCACTTATATTTGGGGGTCAAGTCGGCAGCCTTGTCAGTATGAGGATGTCCCGGGCAAGGATTAGCCTCACTGCATGTCGTTGCATCCGTGCCGTCATGATGATGCAGCCAATCCCGATGAGTCTCAGTGGCAACTTTGGCATAGATTGGAATATGGCAGACCTGGCAGGCAATTTTGCCCCTTGAAGCATGCCTGTCTGTCGTGGTGCTGGCGTGACCGCTTGTTGCCATGTCTGCATGACAAGTTGTACAGGCTACTTCAGAACCACGATCCAGATCGTCGGTCGGGCGAAGGTCAGACCCCTTGCCTATGACTTTATGGTCATTAAATACATGACAGCTCTGGCAGGTAAGGTCACTGCCAGCTGTATTCATATGAACATCGAAAGTGGCGTCGGCATTGTTGATAGTTGCCATGGAAAGATCGCCGCGCTTAACCCCGTCTCCGCCACCTGCTTTGGCATGGCACATGAGGCAATTGGTTCTGGTGGGAGCGTGAATATTCTGAACCATGCTGTCTGTTGGAGTGGCAACACCCATTGAGCCGTCAGGCAGCCGTGTTCGCTGGGCTGCATAGTCCTTGTTGTGGCAGACGAGACAATCTATGTTTGCCTTTGTGTCACCATTGCCAGGCTTAATGCCCCGTCCGGCATGGCAAGAACCGCATACCGGCCAATCACCAAGAATACTGATACAGTATGAGTTGACACCATTGGTGAGTTTGCCCTGCTGGGTGCCGGTCTGATTCAGCATATCTTCGGCAGTGCCAACCCATTGATAATGAGTTGAGTTCCAGAGCTGGTCATAATGGTTGCCGGCGGAACCATTGTCATGGCATGCAAGACAGGCCGTTGGATAATCAGAGTATGTCAGCGAAGCATGGGGTTCTGTGGAGAAGTCTTTGCCTAAAAGCAGCAGGTATATTCCGCTTGTCATGTCATTCTGGGCGGCAAAAACCCCTTGAACCCCACCGAAGAATAGTAGGCTCATTCCCACGATAGGTAATACAACTTTTTCCATAAAAAATATTCTCTTTGATATTCTCTTCGATATATTTTTTCGTAACATTTACCCCCCAATAGTCGCAGAATGATTATGTTCCATTATTGCACCGCTGTTGCCTTTGGAGATTATTCCCTCCTCCATAGAAAAATTCTTAAAAGACCCTGTCAGCCCAATTCAGGCCCGCAACATTGCCTCAAGTGATTCCAAACAGTACACATGCAACAATTCTCTTTTGCTACACAATAAAAAAGCCGAGCTGCTAAAGTAGGCAACCCGGCTATCTGATAAAGACCCGTAGCTTTCCGTCCCTACCTTCCGGCAGGTTTGGCTTTTCTTATTTACATATCATTTTTAAAATAATTATATGTGAAAAGAGGAACGTCAGTCAAGAACATAACGTGGTGCTGAAGGGATAAAAGTGCCAAAAAGTCAGGTTGAGATGTTCTGTACATCTCTTCAGATTTCGATTGCCTACAGCGACGAAACCTTGCCTCATAATCTCTATCTCCAGAAATGATTTGGTGCAGTGCAAAATATCTGCTGATTGCTTATTCATCACGCAACAGCAACAGTATCCAGGGCATTGCCTTCGATGGACCTGGATTTTCCTCTATAGTATCACATCTGATGCACTGAACAATTTCGTTGGAAAAATCACTTTCTTCTCCAGTTGCTGAATAGGCTGTTGCAGCAAAATAATAGGTCTGACTAATATCAAGACCGTATATTGTACTATAAATTCGCCCATCTACCGGGTAATGCCCTATCTCAATACTGTCAGTATAGTTACGTGAACTGTCACCATAATATAATCTGTAGCCGGCAACATCTGGTTCACTGTTTGCCAGCCATGAAAAATTTAGTTCCGCTGCCCAAGTTAGATGACAACTTATGAACAAATACAACAGGATCAAAAAAACGTGTAGATATGGCATGAACAACTTTTCTATAGTTACGTAATGGTTATTTTACGTTCAAGACATGGGGATAATGATGAATGTATAAAAAATGCTTCAGCAGCAAGTTTTTCTAATGCCGCAACTGAATCGAGAATCATTTCACATCTATTTCTTAAAAGCAGCTTTGATGCCAAAATAGAATTATTTTTTCAGCAGAATATGTATCCTGATGGAATCAGGAGGAAAATTTAGGAAAATAATTTCAAGATAGGATATAAAGCTTGTCAGGGCAGTTCACGAGAAGATCTACCTTTCCGCATGACCAAATCTAACTTTTTGAAATGATATGGGAAAAGTGACTGAAAGGACAATTCGTAAATGATGAACAAAACCAACATCGTCTTCTTTCAGCAACTTGTGAATCAGAGTCATTCTTTGGCCCAGCCAGTTAGTGTAACCTTATAGATTGTCATAAAAAAAAACATCTTTTGTGAAGCAATTCACCTTTCTGAGCAAGATGAAATCTCAAAGGGCTACCTCATAGTATCAATAATGCGACAAGAGTCAGAGCCAAAAAGGATAGCTCGTTTTAGAGCCTTACTCCTCAACTTCTGTCATAAAAAACAAGAAAATGAGAATGCGATTTTCAAACAATATTTACTGGTTGCATCAAAAAAGGCATTCACGGAGCAACATTTAGGTTGCGGGCGGTAAGCCCGCCTTAGATAAATAGAGATGGTAAAATATAAAGTTCAGTGGTGATAGGTAGACGTTCGGTTAAGATGCTTCCTGAATCTGTGAACCACACCCTGTCGGACAATTTTCCAGAAAAAGAGTTTTTTGCAACCGAGGCCAACCTTACCTTATTTGTACACATCTTTAAGAGCCGTTTGCCTACGTCCGGCTAACCTTCCGACTGGATTCAGTCGTAACTGCATGGGACATATTTATTATGTTTTAGTTATAGGTGAGACTAAAAATACCTATTCACTAATTTAAAGGAGGACCGAATAGGTGGGACAGATCACTTCAGGTCTGAAGAAAAATACGGGCAGCCTGGAAAAAGCAACGGAGATGTTTCATACCTCGCTCTTCATCGAGACGTTTCCCCTGGCAGAGTTCCAGGCTTCCTGCAGCAGGATGATAAATCTCCACATGAACGGTATCGTCACAGACAAAGGGAGCCGGCATGCAGGTAATTGAAAACCGGATAGGTATCATCGTGGTTAAATACCGCTGGCTACTGGTTCCCACTTTTATCTTCCTTGCCCTGCTCGCTGCAAGCGGCATGCGCTTTCTCACATTCTCCAACGACTCCCGAATGTTTCTCTCCAAGGAGAATCCACAGCTCCAAGCCCTGGAGGCATTGGAGCGCACCTATACCAAGGTGGAGAATGTCCTCTTTATCATTGCACCTAAGTCCGGCAATCTTTTTGAACGCGAGACATTGGAGGCCATAGAGTTCCTCACCGAAGAGTCGTGGAAGATCCCCTTCTCCAGCCGCGTTGATTCCCTGAGTAATTACCCGCACACCAGGGCCATTGAAGACGATCTTATGGTGGAAGACCTCATCCGTAACGCACATTCCCTTAGCCCTGGAGAGATCGCCGCTATCAAAAACATTGCCCTCAGTGATCCCATGCTGGTTCCCACCTTAATTGATGACAAGGGCAGTGTCACCGGCATCAATATCAATATCATCAAACCCGATGATGGAACCTACGATATCGAAAAAGTCATTTTTGCTGTCCTTGCCCTGCAGCAGATCATGAGAGAAAAATATCCCCTGCTGGATATCTATCTTACAGGTGGGGTAATGGCTGACAACGCGTTCGGTGAGGCTCCTGAACGAGACATGCGTTCCCTGATCCCGATGATGTTTGCTCTACTGCTCCTGATCATCGGCCTTTCCCTACGTTCCACACCGGCCACCATCTCTACCCTGTTGGTCATCCTCTTTTCTGCCATAACCGGATTGGGCCTGGCCGGTTGGCTTGGTATGGTGCTGACCCCGGCCAGCGCCACCGCCCCAATCATTATTCTCACCCTGGCCATGGCCGATTCCATTCATATCCTGGTCACCATCTTTCACGAGATGCGTGGAGGTGCTGCCAGACACCATGCCATCCAGAAGTCCATCCGGGTCAACTTTCAACCGGTGCTCATCACCAGTGTCAGCACGGCCATCGGCTTTTTGACCATGAACTTCTCCGATGCCCCGCCTTTCAGGGATCTCGGCAATATCGTAGCCATGGGAGTTATCTCCGCTTTTCTCTATTCGGTGTTTTTTATGCCTGCTCTCGTTGCTTTGCTGCCCCTCAGAGTAAAACAGAAGAAAACCAGGCAGGGACGGATCTTTGATTCCCTCGCCGATTTTGTCATTGCCCGCCGTACTCCTGTTTTTTGGGCTATGATTGTTCTGATCATCATTACCAGTACCGGAATCCCCAGAATTCATCTCAACGATGATTTTATAAAATATTTTGACCATAGTTACCCTTTCCGCATCGCCTCCGATTTATCTGCAGAGCACCTGGCCGGTCTTGAAATTATTGACTACCACCTTGACTCCGGCATTGAAGGAGGGATTAACAATCCAGGATACCTCAGCACTGTTGAAGATTTTGCCAACTGGTTCCGCAGCCAACCGGAAGTCCGGCATGTGTATACCATCACCGACATCATGAAGCAGCTGAACATGAACATGCATGGTGATGATCCGGATTGGTATCGTTTGCCGAAAAAGCGGGATCTGGCTGCCCAGTATCTGTTGCTCTATGAAATGAACCTGCCCTTCGGCCTGGACCTTAACAACCGCATCAATGTGGATAAGTCTGCTACCAGGATGACGGTCACCATGCCAAATATCGGCACAGCAGACGTGCTTGATCTTGAAAAACGTGGGCGGGAGTGGCTTCAGGAGCACGCACCCTCCATGACCACCTACGGCTC
>JAYEKB010000049.1:0-5388 GCA_034660835.1 Thermodesulfobacteriota bacterium | reverse complement strand
GCTGCCGACCTGACCGGTGGTGACGGCATGGATGTTCTTAAAGGACGTGCAGTTGTCATTACCCGGGACGGCCTCGACGTAAGCAGAGAGTTTATTGCCGGAGCCCGGGCCGTACTCCACATTGCCCAGGCCCAGGACATCAAGCTGGCCATGCTCAAGGCAAAAAGTCCTTCCTGCGGGATGACGCCCGTCCTTGGAGTAACGGCAGCCCTGCTTGGCGAACACGGTATCCGCATTATCGAATTTTAATCCTTAACCGGGACATCTTTTTGCAAGTCACTCTCTTCTCCAGCCGCTTCCCTTTCCGCTCTGTCCCGGGCCCGCTTTTCATCAATCTGTAAAATACGGATTACCAGGATACCCGCCTCATAGAGCAGGTACAACGGTCCTCCCATCAGTGCCATGTTCACCACGTCCGGAGTGGGGGTAAGCAAGGCGGCCAGGATGGCAATACCGAGTACGGCAAACCTGCGGTTTTTTTCAAAAGTCCGGCGTGAAATCATCCCCACCTGGGCTGAAAAAATCATGAACACCGGCAACTCAAAAATCACCCCGAATGCCAGGATAAAAATGGTTACAAAGTTGACAAAGCGACCTATGGAAATAACCGCCTTCATATTTTCGGACTGAAACCCTAACAAAAACTTGACCCCAAAGGGCAGGGTCACAAGATAGCAGAAAAAGGTTCCGGCATAAAAGAGGAAACAGGTTGCAAAGACAAACCAGAACAGCCTCTTGCCTGTTACGCCAAAGGGCTTACCCATGGCCTTCCAGAGCACGTACATGATCAAGGGCATGAGCGTGTACACTGCTCCGAAAAAAGCTACCTTGACATGGGCCAGGAAAGGACCTGCAACGGAGAAAAAATATAATTTTTCACGCAGATGTTCCTGGAACACAGTAATCAGGCCGGTTGACATAAAAAAGACGGCAACGGTAAGGACCAGCAGGCTGATACCCAGAAAACGTATTGATTTACGCAGCTCTGAGAGAAAAATTATGAGGTTGTTATAATGTTCCACAATCAGGCGTCAAACGTCAGGTATAAAAGATATAAGGTGTACGGTATAAGGTGTAAGGTGTCACCTCGTTCCCACAGGATGTCCAAAGCATATCGGATTCTGTCTTCAGCTACATACCTGCAGCTCTTGAACGTAGCAAACCGACACCTGAAAAGCAATTGAATACCCGTTGCCTTATGGTCTGCGTCGTGCTAAAAAATAAAGTTGGCTTTTGATGCTGCAATTACTAACTTTAGTTCAGAGTTCATATTATGCTTGAATTACGTTTTATCCGTGAAAACATTGACATTGTTCGAGAGAAATGCATCCACCGGGGGATGAATACAGATTTAGTTGATGCCTTCACAAAAATTGATTCCAGACGACTGGCACTGCTTGGCGAAGTGGAACAGCTGAAGAACCGACGCAACACGGTTTCCAAAGAAATTGCTCCGCTTAAAAAAGCTGGTGAACATGACAAGGCTGAACCATTAATCGCTGAAATGCGTGAGGTGTCGGATCGTATTAAGGAAATGGACAAAGAGCTTACAGGCGTCCAGGAACAACTTACTGACGTTGTTCTATCCATCCCCAACCTCTGCGACGACTCTGTGCCCGGGGGAAATGATGACAGCGATAACGTGGAGATCAAAAAATGGGGCAAAATTCCGCAGTTTTCGTTTACGCCGAAACCCCACTGGGAGATAGGTGAGGAGCTGGGAATCCTGGACTTTGAGACTGCTGCAAAACTCTCCGGTGCCCGTTTTTCCCTGCTCAAAGGCTTCGGCTCCAGGCTGTCCAGGGTGCTGGTCAATTTTTTCCTGGACCTGCACACCCAGAAACACGGCTACACAGAGGTCCTGCCCCCTTTCCTGGTCAACTCCAGGGCCATGAAGGGTACGGGACAACTTCCTAAATTTAAAGAGGATTCGTTCAAAATAGAAGACTGGGACCTCTGGCTCATCCCTACGGCAGAAGTGCCGGTGACCAATATCCACAGCGGTGAAACCCTGGCCGGGGCTGACCTGCCGGTCAAGTATACGGCATACACCCCATGTTTCCGCTCAGAAGCAGGTTCCTACGGCAAAGATACCCGGGGGCTGATCCGCCAGCACCAGTTTGAAAAGGTGGAGCTGGTCAAGTTTACCACACCTGAAACCTCAAACGATGCCCTGGAAAGCCTGCTTGCTGATGCCGAGGAGGTCCTGCAACTGCTGGAACTACCGTACCGGGTTGTAAACCTGTGTTCCGGTGATCTTGGTTTTTCCGCAACCAAGACCTATGACATTGAAGTCTGGCTGCCGGGCCAGGATACCTATCGCGAAATTTCGTCCTGCTCAAATTTCCTGGACTTCCAGGCTCGCCGGGCAGGAATCCGCTATCG
Source organism: Thermodesulfobacteriota bacterium (assembly GCA_034660835.1). Lineage (GTDB taxonomy): Bacteria > Desulfobacterota > Desulfobulbia > Desulfobulbales > Desulfobulbaceae > Desulfobulbus_C. Next base: position 3,003 of record JAYEKB010000049.1, on the reverse strand, counting down.
CCCGGAAGGAGAGAAAAAAAGCCGCCTGGTTCATACCCTGAACGGTTCCGGCCTGGCCGTAGGCCGTACCCTGTTGGCCATTCTGGAAAACTATCAACAGGAAGACGGCACCGTACAGTTGCCTGAGGTGCTGAAACCCTATTTTGAGGATCGGTTTTTCAAATCAGTTTAACCTAACCCGGATAAACCGGAAAATGTAGGGTGGATAAGCCGAAGGCGCATCCACCAATCTTGTTGCCGGTGGATGCGCTAACGCTTATCCACCCTACTGATTTTAATTGCGAAAAATAATTTCTTGCCATAAAAAACACGAAAATAATAATTAAGATACTAATAAAAGGCGGCTGACGGAAACTGTCCTCTGGTTTCCGGCTTCTGATTTCTACTCCATTGCCAATTCAATAAGTCGGTCAAGCAGGGCGGAAAAATCAAGCCCTGCCTCGGCAGCGGCCTGGGGCAGGAGACTTGTCTCGGTCATGCCGGGGATGGTATTGGTCTCAAGAATAAATAGATCGTCACCACTGACAATCATGTCCGTACGGCTGTACCCCTTCAGCTGCAGGGCTTGGTGGGCAATAAGCCCATACTGCTGGGCCTTTTCTCTGATACTGTCATCAACTTTGGCCGGACAGACCTCCCGGGTGGCACCGGGTTTATACTTTGCCTCATAATCAAAAAATTCATATTGATCATCCGGTATAATCTCAATCAGCGGCAGGGCCATCAATTCGTCATTACCGATTACACCGACCGTAATTTCTCTGCCCTGGATAAACTCCTCCACCATGACCTCGCTGTCATGTTGAAATGCCGTTTCAAGGGCTGCAGGCAGCTGTTCCGGCTGCCGGACAATAGACATGCCAAGCGATGATCCTTGACGAACCGGTTTAATCACCAGGGGCAGAGAGAGTTTTGCCAGCAATGGAGCCGGATCCTCAATATTTTTTCGGTCAGCCATCTCCCAGGCTGCAACGGGCAGGCCGTGCAGTTTATACAGGGTCTTAGCCAGATTCTTGTCCATGGCCAGCGCACTGCCCAGCACACCGGCTCCCTGGTAGGGAATATTCAGAAGCTCCAGAAAACCCTGTACGGTCCCGTCTTCGCCGTGAATGCCGTGCAGGAGGATAAAAGCAGCATCCAGCTTATCCGCATCTGCTGCAATTTTGGCAAGATCCGTTGCCGGGTCATAGCGCACAACTGCATATTTTTCCGTATCCAGAGCCTTTTCAACCTCTGCAGCCCCTTTCAGAGAGACCTCACGTTCCCCTGAAACACCACCGGCAATAAGCGCTAACCGTATTCTGCTCATGTTTTCCTCCTGTTTTAATAGCACATCCATGCTCCTGTCGGAGTCATATCAATTCTTTTCAACTAAGGACATTATGGTATAAAATTCAATATATTTCCGCAAAAAAACTGGTCCTGATCCCCGCTATTCTGTATGGTTGGAGTTATGAAAAAAGAGATCATAAAAAAACTACGGGCATGCGTGGGCAAAGAACACCTGCTCACCGTTGCAGAAGAACTTGCCTGCTACAGCTTTGACGGTACCGGCCAGAGCTATATGCCGGATGCGGTTGTCCTGCCCGACTCGGCTGAACAGATTGCGGCCCTGCTCACACTTGCAAATCAATACAGATTTCCAGTTGTTCCCCGGGGCGCAGGCAGCGGCATGACCGGGGGCGCCCTGCCGGTTAAAGGCGGCCTGGTTATTGGTTTAAGCAGGATGAACAGGATCCTTGAAATTGATGGTGATAATATGATCGCCGTGGTGGAACCGGGTGTAATCACCGGCGAGTTGCAAGCGGAATTAAAAAAACAGCAGTTGATGTACCCGCCGGATCCGGCAAGTTTAAAATTCTGTTCCATCGGCGGTAATGCCGCAGAATGCGCGGGCGGCCCCAGTGCGGTAAAATACGGAGTTACCCGCGACTACATCATTGGCCTTGAGGTAGTACTGCCAACCGGCGAGATAATGAAGACCGGCGTACGTACCGAAAAAGGAGTGGTGGGCTATGATCTGACCCATCTCTTTATCGGATCAGAGGGAACCCTTGGGATCTTCACCAAGCTGATCCTGCGATTGCTGCCCCTGCCCGAGTCCAAAACAACCTTTCTGCTCAGTTTCTCTTCCCTTGCCCAGGCAACAGGGCTGGTCGCTGAAATTATGTCTGCCGGACTCATGCCCTGCACCCTGGAGTACATGGACAAGACAGCTGTTCAAGTCGTCCGGGATCAATTGGCAGCTCCACCGCATAAAGATACAGCAGCTCTGTTGCTGGTTGAATTTGACGGTTTTAGAGAGGAGGTGGAAAAACAATCCGAACAGTTTACCGTCTTTGTCCAGCAACATGAACAAAAGGGCTGCAGCCTGCGCAGGGCAGCAGATGAAGCGGAAACGGCAGAACTCTGGCAGGCCAGACGATCCATCTCGCCTGCCACCTTATCCTTGCGACCGAATAAGATAAGTGAAGACGTGGTGGTGCCCCGTTCAAAAATCCCCGATCTGGTGGCGTTTACAGATCAACTGACCAGAGAACTGAATCTAATCATCCTCACCTTCGGCCATGCCGGGGACGGCAACATCCATGTTAACATCATGGTGGACAAAAACAACGAACAGGAATACGCCGATGGCATCTGGGCCAAACAAAAACTCTTTGAATTTGTCCTCAGCCTTAACGGCACCCTTTCCGGTGAACACGGTATCGGCACCACAAAGTCAGAATTTCTGCCCATGGAAATCGACCGGATAGCCCTGTCCATCATGAAACGTCTAAAAACATTGTTTGACCCCAATAATATCCTCAACCCCGGCAAGATTTTCCCGGACAGGGAATAAGGGGGGTGACAAGGAAAGCTCCAGCCATGGAACTTAACCCGCATATTTCACAAGTCGAGGCGGCTGCAGATGCGCTGAGCGCAGGAGTAGGCAGGTAAGCGCAGACTCCGATAGTTGCCTATGCCTGCTCCTGCAGCGACAAAGCAGGTGCGGTCGCATCG
>JAYEKB010000048.1:0-5440 GCA_034660835.1 Thermodesulfobacteriota bacterium | reverse complement strand
TGACTCTGGTGTGAACTGCCCGGTAAAGAGAACACCGTCACAGGCAATCTCTCGCTCGTTGCCGTTTTCATCTGATATCCTGACAGCATCCACACGATCATTGCCAAGGATACTGACAATTCGAGTGTGCAAAAATAACGGAACACCAAAAACCTTTGCTCCATAATAAATAGGCCACCTTACAGTTGGGCGTGTATTTTCTTCAAGCATTGCAACAGGCCGGATCCCTGCTTTTTTGCAGGTAAATAACGCTGAAAAACTCACTATTTCCGTTCCGATCACCACAGGGCATCGAAATGGAACTTTGTTTTTCAGATAGACCATTGACTGCAAGGTGCCGGTATTGCAGATACCCAGGGGACGATTGCCTGAAACCATACGAGCCGAACGTGGTGTCTCTCTGGTTCCGGTGGCAAGGAGAACCCGTTTTGCTGTCAACTCCCTTGCCCCCTGTGGCGAGAGAATAGAGAGTGTTCCTGCCCTGCCCAATTGCGTGACAGTGGTTTTCAGTAGTATGTCTACGCCTGCGCTTTGAGCAGTATCCACAATCCGTTTTGCATAAGAAGGACCTGTCAGAACACGTTTATATTCAAGCACCCCAAAAGGTATATGCCCGCAATGGCGTGGAATGCCCCCGGCAACAGCTTCCCGGTCAAGCACTACAACACGTTTGATTCCTTCTTTTTTCAGCGTAATTGCTGCCGAAAGCCCAGCCGGGCCACCGCCAATAATTGCCACATCGCAGCTTTCGTATTTGGAATTTTTCTGTGTATTACTTTCAATCATCCGCATCTCCAACAGCGAGTGGCTCGGCAAATTTGCCTTCTGTCAGCTCGGCAAGGCGTGCCGAACAGTAGAAGCCCTGGCATCGTCCCATTGTCGCCCGGGTACGCCGCTTCAGACCAGCGAGACTTCCAGCCGGCATTTGCCCGGTAAGCGCAGCATTGATTTCACGTTGGGTCACCATCTCACAGTGACAAACAATTTCTTCGTATCCCGGCGTTTTGCAATCTCGTGGAAGATGCTCCGCCAGATTAGGCACACGCGGTACGGATGGATTCTCTATTGCCTTAAATTCAGCACCTTGATGCGCAAGAAGACCATGCACATGCCGGGCAATGCCAAGTGCTGCCGTCAAGCCGGTTGACCGGATTCCACCAAGCGTTATCCAGTTGCGATCAGGGTCTTCGATGATTCGATATTCCGGCCTTTCGGTCGCAGGTCGTATTCCCGCATAGGTTGCCGTCACGGGAATGTCGGCAAGTGGAGGAAGATTTTTTATGGCCTGGGCCTGCAATTCATTGAGGATTTTCTTGTCAACAGAGGCATCATCCCTGCCCTCCTGCTCCTCTGCTGTCGGCCCCACCATCAAATTCCCGAAAATCGTTGGAAAGAGTACAATGCCTTTGGTTCGTTTGGTTGGTACAGGAAGAATAATTGAGCGGACAAGTTTGTGGGCCGCCTTATCAAACACTACAAATTGGCCTTTACGTGGTTTGATGGTAAATTCGCTGGCACCGAGTACATCACGGTCAAGGATATCGCCGTACAGTCCTGCACTATTAATAACATATTGTGCCCGAACTTTTCCCCGCCCGGTATTCAGCAGCCAATGGCTGCCATCAAAGTCACCGTCAATAACTCCGGCATTAAAGAGTGCCTGTCCACCATTTTCCAGAGCCTGCAACAGATAGGCAAGAGGAGCAGACCAAGGATCGATGACAAATTCGCGTGGAATAGCAATAGCTGCCCGAATGTGCTGAGCAAGGTTTGGTTCTTTTGCAAGGACTTCAGATCGACTTAACAGCCGTAGATCTGTAACACCATTCTCATGTCCTTTCTGCAAAATATCTGGAAATCGCGCCTCTTCCTCTTCCGTCCAGGCGGCAACCAGAGCGCCGGATTCAAGGAGCGGCAGGTTAAGGCTTTCACGGATTGTCAGATATTCATCATAACCTTTTTGCACGCATTCCCTTTCAAGCGATCCAATGGGTGCGTCAAATCCGGTGTGGAGAATGGCACTGTTCCCCTTACTCGCCCCGTCAAGAATATCAGCCGCTTTCTCAACGAGAACAACGGCAGCACCTTTCAGAGCCATTCGACGGGCAACGGCGCAACCAACAACTCCGCCACCAATGATCGCAACATCGGCATCAGCGAGTAGTGAGCAGCCGCTCGTTTTGTTGTTATATGGTGTAGATTTTGTTTGGTACGGTTTATTGTTCATAACCAAATAGTAATAAATCGTGACCGATCAGTCAAAATAAAAACCGGCCTGGCATTGTTTTGTCTTCAGTTCAGGATTATGCGGGTGTACAGGAAAAAGGGAACATCCAGCAGGCTGGTCAGGCGGGATGTGAGCTACACAAGAGTTGTGTTAAACTAATTGAAGAGATATGAAGAGGACTTTAGTTCTGCCTTACTCCCCAATTTCTGTTTAAAAAAACAAGAAATGTATAAGGAACGGCTTTCTGCTGTAGGAGCCCAGTCCCCTGGGCGATTCAACACTTATCGCCCAGGGGACTGGGCTCCTACAACTCATCTCTCATGGGTTGCGGGTAATCCCCGCTTTAGTACAATTCATGTGCAAGAAAATTTCTTGTCCCTGCCGTCATGCAGGGACAAGAATGTTCAAACTCAACTGTATCGATAAGGCACGCCTGCTTTTTCCATTGTTTGAGAATATTGTTTAAATATCTCAACAACCTTTTTGGCCCGGGGACTGGTTGCAGCTATTTCGTCCCAGAACTCTTTAGAATCTTCAACTACCTGATCCCATTCTTTTGCCGGAATTGTGGTTAATTCCATCTTTTTGCCTTCAACTCGCAATTTAGCCTCTCCACCCCAATACCAGATCTGACGGTAGTAGTGTGAGCTGTCCATGGAAAGTTTGAACAGTTCCTGGAGATGTGGCGGAACTTTTGCCCAGCTCTTACTGTTGGCAAAGTACGATCCACACCAGGCTCCGGTAACATTGTTTAACAATGCGTAATTACATACATCTGCCCAGCCGACTTCATACGCTTCCGTAAATCCGCACCAGGCAACACCATCAAGTTCACCGGTTTGAATAGCCACTTCAATATCATCCCAGGGAAGTGTAACAGGTACCAGGCCGTAACGTGACAGAAATTTCCCGGCTGTGGGCACACCAAACACACGCTTACCCTTCATGTCTGCAAGGCTGCGGATGGGATCTTTGGTGAAAATATGCAGTGGATCCCAGGCACCGGCACCGAGCCAGTCTACGCCTTTAACTTCACCATAAGCTTCCTGCCAGATTTTATCTAAACCATAATATTTGAATAAAACAGGCAGATCCAGGCTGTAACGGGTTGAAAAGGGAAAATAGCCGCCAAATACATTGATATCAACAGGGGACGCCATGGTTGCGTCATCACTCTGCACGGCATCAATCATTCCTTTCTGCATGGCACGGAAAAGCTCACCTGTGGGAACCAGCTGGTCGGCATAATAGAGTTCAATTTCCATCTGGCCGTGGGCTGCGCGGTTAAATGCTTCAATCTGGGGCAGAATGACATGAGCGCCCAATGGGGCTCCGGAATAGGTCTGTAATCTCCATTTGATCGGCTTAGTGGCTGAATAGACATAGGGAGTGGAGATTACAGTTGAGGCAGCAACTGCACCTGCCGTTGCTATGCCGGCTTTCTTGATAAAGTCCCGGCGGCCACTGTTTTCAACAGTTTCATTTTTTTCAACTACTGTTTTAGGTTCAGTTACAGTTTTCTCGTCTTTCATTGACTATCTCCTTTTGTTAAAAGATGAATACCGGATCGTCTTGATCCTTACCTGATTACACTGTTATCATTTTGAATAAACCAAATCGGGTAGCCAGAGGGCGATTTGAGGGAAAACCATAAGTAATACCAAAGCAAAAGTCATAACAAACACGAATGGAATAATAGAGCGGTAAATATCCGTCAGCGAGATTTCATCCGGGGCCATTGCACGCATTAAAAACAGATTATAACCAAAAGGGGGTGTCATATAGGCGATCTGGCAGGTAATTGTGTATAAAACTCCGTACCAGATTGGGTTGAACCCGAGTGAGACAATCAAGGGAACATAGAGCGGGGCAACAATGACCAGCATTGCAGTGTCGTCGAGAAACATCCCCATTATAATGTATGACAACTGCATCATGACCAGCACTTGCCAGGGACTTAAATCCCATTTTGTAATAAACAAAGATTCAATGGCTTTAACGGCACCGATACCGTCAAAAACAGCTCCAAAGCAAAGTGCAGCCAGGATAACCCACATAAACATACATGATATGCCCAGCGTTTTTCTTAAGGTCTCTTCCATGACCTTTTTAGTGAGAGAACGTTTGGCGAGTGCCGCAATTGTTGCAGCGGTTGCACCTACTGCAGAACTTTCAACAAGACTGGTGATACCCATGAGGAACAGACCAGTCATAAAAAAGAAAATCAAAAATGGGACGATGCCGGCCTTTAACAGTTTGAGCTTTTCGCTAAGGGGCATATCCAGTTCTTCTTTACTCACCGTAGGGGCGAGGTGGGGTTGAAATTTACATCTGATAACGATGTAAATAATGAAAAAGGCTGCCATCATTAAGCCGGGAACAAGGCCGGCCAGCCAGAGTCTGCCAACAGGCTGGCGTGCAATCATTCCATAAAGAACCAGGACTACACTGGGCGGCACCAATATACCCAGCGAACTGCCTGCCTGCACAACTCCCGTTATCATCACCTTGTCATAGTTGCGCCGAAGCATTTCCGGAAGGGCAATAGTCGCGCCAATTGCCATACCGGCTACGCTTAGTCCATTCATAGCGGAAATAACTACCATCAGACCAATCGTGCCAACGGCGAGCCCGCCTCTAAGTCCGCCAAACCAGACGTGAAACATACCATATAAATCATCTGCTATGCCTGATTCAGAGAGGATGTAGCCCATGTAGATAAACATGGGAAGCGTCAGCATTGGATACCAGTTAAACAATTGAAATGCTGCCATAAATGGCATTTCAATGGCACCGTTTCCATACAGGAGTAGAGCTGTTGCCGATGACACAAAGCCAATCGCTGCAAAGACACGCTGACCGGTTAACATCATCACCAGCATGCCACCGAACATAGTGAGGGCGATCATTTCATAACTCATGAGATCGTTATCCCTCTCGCTTTGGCCAGGTCTTTGAAAAAGGTAGATATTGTTTGTAATATCATCAGGAAAATTCCTAATACCATGATGATTTTAATTGGTACCATTGAGGGATTCCACTGGGAAAAATTACGCTGATTATATTCAATGGCATACATGGTGCTGGAGATTGAACCGATAAAAAGCGTGACAAGATAAAAGAGCAGAAAAAAATTGGTACAGACATCAACTTTGGCTTTGGTCGTATCTGACCAGCGATCATAGAGCAGATCCATGCGAACATGCTCTTTCA
>JAYEKB010000047.1:0-5441 GCA_034660835.1 Thermodesulfobacteriota bacterium | reverse complement strand
CTATGGAAAATTCAGTCTGGGACAGTCCCGGTTCAATGTTTGTTACCCGGATTCGTGTATGGACCAGGTCGGTGAGCAGGTTGTTGGAAAACTGTTTGACAAAGGCCTTGCTGGCACCGTACACGTTGCCGCCTGGGTAGGGATAGGTACCGGCAACTGATCCCATGTTGATAATATGGCCTCGGTTTCGTTCAATCATGCCCGGCAGGACAGTGCGGGTAAGGATGTAGAGCCCCTTGATGTTGGTATCCACCATGGTTTCCCAATCTTCAAGGCTGGTTTCCTGGGCTGGAGCGACACCCAGAGCCAGACCGGCATTGTTGAGCAGGACATCAATATTTTTGAATTGGTCCGGCAAATCGTCAACCATGGCTTCAATTTGCCTGCGGTAACGGATATCAAGCACGACTCGGTGCATGGGAGTATCCGGGAATTCATCGGCAAGGGCTTGGAGTCGTTCAGCACGGCGACCGGTAATGATCAACTGCCAGCCTTCGGCTGCAAAACGGCGGCCGCAGGCAAGACCGAATCCGGAGGTTGCCCCGGTGATAAGAATTGTTTTCATAAATGGCACTCAAGAGAAAAAGAGAAAACAGGGGACAGACCCGAATTTTCTATGGCAACGGTTTTGTTAAACATGAGATGATATTTAAGAAAATTGGGTCTATCCCCTATTTTCTCAGAAAGTCTTGCCGAACCCTTAAAAAAGCAGGTTTAATCTTAAATAACAACATTTTTTCAGGAGAGTGTGGAATTTGTCGAATAGATGGTTATAATGACATTTATTATCACACATGTCAGGCTGACCGGCAGGTGGGTCTGCTTGTTTATACTACAAAACATGGAGAAAAACGATGTTGAAGAAGAAAATGCTCAAGGCTCTAAATAAGCAGATCAATGCAGAAATGTATTCCAGTTATCTTTATCTGTCCATGGAATCCTATTTCCAATCGGTCAGCCTGTCCGGCTTTGCAAGCTGGATGCGGGGCCAGGTACAGGAAGAGTTGTTTCATGGGATGAAATTTTATGATTTCGTCAACGAGCGTGGTGGCCGGGTAACGCTGGATTCTATTGGCAAACCTGACTCAGACTGGAAAACACCGCTGGCCGCCTTTGAGCATATTCTCAAGCACGAGCAGATGGTAACGTCCATGATCAACGACCTGATGGATCTGGCCATTGCTGAGCAGGACCATGCCACCAAGATTTTCCTGCAGTGGTTTGTGTCCGAGCAGGTTGAGGAAGAGGCTACTGTAGGAGATGTTGTGGACAAACTTCGTCTGATCAAAAATGAATCTTCAGGCCTATTTTTTCTTGATGCTGAAATGAGTAAACGGGTTTTCACCCTGCCGACAAAAGAATAGGAAAAAGGGAAAGAAAAAGGGGATAAAGTTACATCAAATTGTTTTCTCCTGTTCCCTCTTTCCTCTTCACTATACGTCGATGAGTACACGAAAAATTAAAAAACAGGTCTTGGCCCTGCTGGCTGAACCTGATCTTGATTTAATCCATAAAGAGTTAGGACAATGGGCGGCCAAGGACGTTGTCAACGCACTTTTCTCCGGCATTTGCCGATGTGAAGAATCGGTGCACTGGCATGCAGTCAGCGCCATGGGAATAATGGTTGCCCGGCTGGCAAATGAGGACATGGAAGAGGGACGGATAATCATGCGCCGTATGCTCTGGATCTTAAACGATGAATCCGGCGGTATCGGCTGGGGAGCTCCCGAGTCCATGGCCGAGATTATGAGTCTTCACGACGGCCTTGCCCGTGAGTATGTGCATATGCTGATTTCCTACATGCGTGAGGATGGTGACGAAATCTGGCAGGATGGGAATTACCTGGAGCACGAAATGCTGCAGCAGGGACTGTTGTGGGGTGCAGGGCGGCTCGCTCTTTCCCGCAGGCAACTGGTACTGGAAAAGGGTATGTTGCAGGACCTGCCGTCCTACCTGGATGCAGCCGATGGCACTGTCCGTGGGCTTGCTGCCCGGGCAATGGGCCTGCTGGGCACGGCTGCATGCCTGGACCGGCTGCAGGAGTTGCGTACAGATGATTTCCCTGTTCGTTTGTATGAAGACGGCAGGCTGACCACTGTCACGGTTGGTGATCTTGCCGGGCAGGCCCTGCAGCGGCTGGTTGACTGATGTCTATCTTCCCCAGCACTGCCTGTCTGCAGATGGAAATCCAGATCGGAGATGTGGATGCCAATCTGCAACAGTTAAAGAGGTCGTTTGCCGGGCAGGAGTTTGCAGCAAATACCCTGGTTGTTTTGCCCGAACTCTGGGCTACCGGTTTTGATTATCCTCGTATTGCAACTCTTGCCGAACAGACTCCCCGGGTGCTTGCGGAGTTGCAGCAACTGGCAATGAAATACTCGATCTGGCTTGCCGGTTCTCTGCCGGAGAAGAGAGAGCAGGGTGCACCCTGCAATACCCTGTTCCTGACCGGACCGGAAGGAGTGGTCGGCAGGTACCGGAAGCACCATCTTTTCAGCTTCTGGCAGGAAGATCAGTACCTGCAGCCGGGAATAGCAGCACAGCCTATTGCTACTCCCTTTGGGCCGCTGGGAGCACTGGTCTGTTATGACCTTCGTTTCCCTGAGATAAGCTGTGCCCAGACTTTTGGAGGCTGCAGGCTGATTGTTGTTTCCGCCCAGTGGCCCATGCTGCGTCTGGATCAGTGGCAGCTGCTGGTCAAAACCCGGGCCGTTGAAAATCAGGCATTTGTAGCGGCCTGCAACGGGTGCGGCATGAGTGGCAGTTATGAACTGGCCGGTCATTCCATGATTGTCGGGCCTGATGGTCAGGTGCTTGTGGAGGCAGGGGAGGAATCGGCCGTTATCGGTGCTGAGCTTGTGGAAGAAGACCTGGAGGAACTGCGATCCCGTTTCTGTACAGGTGGTGAGCGGCCATGGTCTGGTGATGATCAAAATAAGGTTGTAGAGCTTACAAAGCTGCGGGAGCAGCTGGCTTTGCACCGGAAGCAGGGCAGCAGGGTTGTCTTTACAAACGGCTGTTTTGATCTTCTGCACGCCGGCCATGTCAGTTATCTTGAACAGGCACGGCGCTGCGGTGACTGCTTAGTGGTGGGACTCAATTCCGATCGTTCCGTGCGGGCGCTGAAGGGAGTCTCCCGACCGGTAAACAGCGAACAGGACAGGGCCCGGGTACTGGCAGCCCTTGGCTGTGTGGATTATATAATCGTCTTTGATGAGGATACCCCCCGTAACCTGATCAACAGCCTGCTGCCCGATATACTGGTAAAGGGTGCGGACTGGCCCGAGGACCAGATAGTGGGTGCAGCCGAAGTCAAGGCATCGGGTGGAAGAGTGGAGCGAATTGTCTTTGAACACCAGGCCTCCACCACGGATGTTATTAATAGAATACGGCAGCAGAAAAATATTCCTGCCGACAACGAAACAGGAGAATGATATGGCAACCATAAAAGTTCAGGGAATGAAATGTCAGCATTGTGCAGGCTCAACCAAGAAAACCCTTGAAGGAATTGACGGCATCTCCAATGTCCAGGTGGACTTGGACAGCGGGCAGGTCAGTTTTGACGGCACTGCCGATATGGAAACCATTAAAGCCGCTGTCAGCAAGGCAGGCTTTGAGGTGATTTCGTAGAGACAGGTCATGGAATTCCCCACCTCAAGACAGAAGATAATCCTGACTGCAGCCCGGGAACATGGCAGGGTTGATGTCGACGAACTCTCTGCCCGTTTTTCGGTCTCGCCTCAGACCATACGTAAGGATTTAAACGAGCTGTGTCATCGACAGCTGCTCCAGAGAATTCACGGTGGAGCCATTGTTGGTTCCGGTATTGAAAATGTCTCGTATGAGGCCCGCCGTCTCCTTGCTCAAGAGGCCAAAGCTGCCATCGGCAGGCATGCGGCCCAACTGATTCCAAACAACTGTTCCATTCTGCTCAACATAGGTACCACCACTGAACAGGTTGCCCATGCTCTGAAATCTCATCGCGGGTTGATGGTCATTTCCAACAATGTGAATGCCGTTGAAATACTCAAGAATTCAAGCGGAATCGAACTGATTATCTCCGGTGGCCTTGTCAGGAGATCGGATGGCGGTATCGTAGGGGAAGCGGCCGTGGATTTCATCAACCAATTCAAAGCGGATTACGCAATTATCGGGGTGTCTGCAATTGATGAAGATGGAGCACTTCTCGACTATGACTTTCGCGAAGTTCGAGTTGCCAAGGCAATCATTGCCAATGCCCGTCACATAATCCTTGTGGCCGATCAAATGAAGTTGTCAAGGACTGCCACTGTCCGCATTGGCAATCTCTCCCAAGTCAACACACTGGTGACCGATGCGTCCCTGCCGGAAAAACTGAATAAAATCTGCAAAGAACACCAGGTATCTATTGATATCGTCTCGCCCTGATTCTTCTATCTCGACCCACTATTTTCATTGTCGTTACTTGCCTGCCACACAAGTAGAAAACAGGGTTGTGCATCTTTCCCCCTGTTTCACTTGAATTGGATGTCGCTTTCGTTTATGTTTTAACAAAGCGCATTTGAAATAAAAAAGTGATGATTTCGAAACTGCCCGATTGATACTGAAAAGACAGACATTATGCAAAATACGGAATATGACCTGGCGATTGTCGGTGGCGGCATAAACGGTTGTGGAATTGCCCGTGATGCAGCAGGCAGAGGGCTGTCCGTTCTCCTGTGTGAACAGGACGATCTGGCAAGCGGCACATCTTCTGCGAGCACTAAACTTATCCATGGCGGTCTGCGGTACCTGGAGTATTACGAGTTTCGCCTTGTGCGTGAAGCCCTCAGGGAACGTGAGGTTCTTCTCCGGGCAGCACCTCACATCATCTGGCCGCTTCGTTTTATTCTTCCCCATCACAAAGGCTTACGCCCTGCCTGGCTCATCAGGCTCGGTCTTTTCCTGTATGATCACCTCGGAGGCCGGGTCCTCCTGCCCGGCACGACCAGTATCAATCTGCAGACCGATGAAGCAGGCACACCGCTGAAACAGAACTATACCAAGGGGTTTGAGTATTCAGATTGCTGGGTCATGGACGGTCGGCTTGTCGCCCTCAATGCTATGGACGCTGACAGATGGGGTGCGGATATAAGGGTTCGGACCCGGTGCATCTCTGCAACCCGTACAGATGAAGCCTGGACGCTTCGACTTCGTGACAGGACAGACGGCAGCGAAAGTGAAGTCCGGGCCGGGATTCTTGTCAACGCCACCGGTCCCTGGCTGGACACCTTTTTAAACAGTACCAGCCACAAAGACACGGGAGAGCATGTCAGGAAGGTGAAAGGCAGCCATATTATCGTCAAAAAACTGTTTGATCACTCACGGGCCTACATCTTTCAGAACAGTGACGGCAGGATCATTTTCGCCATTCCTTACGAACACGATTTTACCCTGATCGGCACAACCGATGTTGATTTCAG
>JAYEKB010000046.1:0-5441 GCA_034660835.1 Thermodesulfobacteriota bacterium | reverse complement strand
TAGAAACTTCAGTAACAGCGTCAGTTCCTGTTTTAACTTGACTGCGCTCTTTTTCCATTGTGGGTTGGGTATTCATCCGGAACTCCTGCCTGTATTATTTAGTTGATGACCAATGCTTATCCAATCAAAGCTGAAACATAATTTGATACCAGACCAGCGGGACCGCCACTGCTGATCATACCGCCGACAAAACATGCCACAGCCCAGCAACCGATAAGTGCTGATGTAGTACCAATCGCATAAATTCCAACTTTGCTGATTTCAGCACCGGCTGTTTCAACGACTATGCTTCTTTCCCTGGTGACTGCAGTTGTCTTTTTCATCGTCTTCTCCATTATAGTGTTGCACCATCAGTATTTTTTGGCATCCGTTTTGCTCTTTGCTTTTTTATCTGCATAGTGCATGCCAAAAATAAACTAAATTGTTACTCTACACCACTGAGTGCAGATAACAGCATAGATTAACATCAACTTTGTTCAATAAAGTGAGGGAAAACAAGTATCCTGGAAAGGAAAACTGGAAGGAGCAAGCCGTTGCAATATTGTTGCGTTTCTGTTGCAGGCAGCAATATTGCAACAGTCTTGCAACGCTAACTGTTGCCGTTTACGATGGGGGGTGTTGCGATATCGCTGGCTATACCTAATCGCTGCATTTTACGGTAAAGTGTGGAGCGGTTCATATTCAGCAGACGTGCCGCTTTAGTTTTATTGCCGCGTGCACGTTTCAGAATGTCTATAATTTCATCCTGTTCACTAATGTAGGGAGGGAGTGTTGGAACTCTGTCCTGCTTTGCTTGTATTTCTTTCTGTTCAGGAATATGAAATACAGGTTGTTGTATTTCTTCCGGGAAATGCTCCAAGGAAATTGTAGTCCCTTCGCATAAGACACAGGCTCTCTCAATAACATGGCGCAATTCCCGGACATTCCCCGGCCATGAATAACGAACAAGTGCCTCCATGGCCTGATCGGAAATACCATAAATATTACGCTTGAGTTTCTCACGAAACAGAGAAAGAAAATGATGAACAAGAATTGGGATGCCCCCTTTTCTATCACGCAAGGGTGGCAATCGTATCTCAACAACCTTTAACCGATAGTAGAGATCTTCACGAAAGCTGCCGTTTTTTACTTTTTCAGCAAAATCAACATTGGTCGCAGCAATAATCCTGACGTCTACTTCTACAGGACTATCCTGACCCACAGGAGTAAACGTCTTTTCCTGAAGGAACCGAAGCAAACGCAATTGCATGCGAGGAGAAACATCACCAATTTCATCAAGAAAAAGTGTTCCTTTATCGGCTTGCAGCAGCCTGCCCGGGCGGTCTTGATCGGCTCCGGTGAACGCTCCTTTTTTGTGGCCAAAAAGCTCACTTTCCAATAAATCCTCAGGCATTGCAGCACAATCTACTTTAACAAGCTGCTTATCACGTCGCCCGCTTTCTGCATGTAATGCTTCAGCTGCAAGTTCTTTACCTGTACCGGATTCACCTGTTACCAGGACTGCCGTATCAACTTTTCCAACATTTTCAATTAAGCTGTAGACTCTCTCCATTGCCTGGCTGGAACCGACATAGCCATGAAAATTATTTCTTGAGTTGCTATCAACCTTAGGCTCAATCAGGGTGATATCCCTCGCTACGATGACGACACCATGAAATTCATCAAATCCATCTTCAAGCGGCGCTGCATTGAGACTTACAATACGAATATTTCCATCAGGTTTTCTGCATTCAACCTGGTGCTCCCTGACTTCCTGCTTACCCGACAGCACCTGTTCAGCGTCCTGCAGGCAGGCTTTACCCATTTCATTTTGATATGTTTCAAGCCTGGCCTGTTTGGCGGATTCAGAATAACCAAGCCATTGTTTTGCGGTCTCATTGAGCTGAACAATCTTCATTTCATTGTCTATAGTAATAATGGCATCACGCACTGAACTGAAAATTGTCTCAAAAAATCGCCTCAGCTTAATGTTTTCCAGCAGTAATTCTTTTTTTTCATTTTCAAGTTTCCAGTGCTTCAACGCCTGTCGAACAAATCTCAGCAGTGTTTCTTTGTTTACAGGTTTAGGAATGTAATCAAACGCCCCATAGCGAACAGCATCAGCAGCGGTGTCAAGATTGGGAAATCCGGTAACCATGACCACAGGGCATTCGATGCATGACTCCCGGATCTTAAAAAGAAGATCAGTTCCCCTTTCTTCTCCAAGCACAATATCACTGATGATAAGATCAAACTTATGCTCTTTAATTGCAGCGAGAGCTTCCTCTAAAGTAGAGGCAGTAGTTATTGGCCCATACCCTTCACGCACAAGAATCATTTCAAAAGAGAGACGAATACTTACTTCATCATCAACTATCAAGATACGGGTATCTTTTTCCTCGGAAATGTGATTGTCCATATCAGGCACCTGAAGAAGGGAGTTCTACTATCATCTTAGTATACTGATGCATCATCGAGTCAACTTTAATAATACCTCCGTGTTCCTGAACAATACCATAACTGATACTGAGCCCAAGTCCGGTTCCCTTGCCGGACGGTTTGGTTGTGAAAAATGGTTCAAATAATCTGTTGAGAATACCTTGAGGAATCCCTGTGCCTGAATCTTTTATGACGATTTGGGTTACCGGTTGACCTTTCTCATCAACAAATGGAAAGCAGGTTATTTCAATTTTTTTGTCTGGTGAACTGTTAGGATAACGTTCCTTTAAAGCAAAACGGGCATTACTCAATAAGTTCAGAATAACCTGCTGTAACTGTCTGAAATTACCTAAAACCAGACAAGGTTCCTCTGAATAGTCACTCTGAATTTTAATACCGTCTTTTGTAAACTGATGTTCAATAAGAGAAAGACTGTCCTTAATTACCTGCAGTATATCTATAGGTTCATTATCGTTTTCACTTTCACGGGCAAAGGAAAGAAGATTTTTAGTGATGAGAGCAATCCGTTCTCCTTCGGTAACTATTCTATCTAAAAGCTCCGCCTGCAGGGAATCCTTTTCGCTGTCATCGAGGAGCAACTGCGCAAAATTAATAATCCCGGTAATAGGATTATTGACTTCGTGGGCAACACCTGCAGCGAGTTCTCCAATGGCGGCTAATTGGGCCGTTCGTAAAGAGTCTGCTTTTCTCATCTCATAGCTGGTTAACTCCCTTGCAACAAGAAGAATTTTCCGTACAGTGCCATCCTGATCCTTGACCGGTGAAATAGTCAACTGATATTCACCGGCAAGACCTGGAAGAGTAGTCTCTTCAACACTAGGGGAACAGGTAAGCAGAAACTCTTCAAGAGGACATTTCAGGTGTGGTGAGCTGCCTCCATGGATAATTTTACAGATTCCGGTGCCGATAATCTCCGGCAGGCTTTTATCAGCAGCGTTAAGGGCCGCATTGTTGGCATCAATGATAATACCATCAGGAGTGACGACCAGGACCGGATCCTGAATGGCCTGAAAAAGTTCATTTCCTCCGCCGGCAGGACAAGACTCCAATGACCCTGAATACTCCCGCAAGATCTTTTGCCATTTACTCTTCTTTTTTTTGTCTGACATAGAGTTACCGAATCAGTTGTTTGTGGCCGAACATGCGGTCGAGGCACTCATTACGGCTACTTTATCGCCTTCAACTCCACAAGATAACCGTATCTCTTTTATCAATAAATGACAAACGTAAACAAAATAGTATCATTATGGGAAAACCGCATTTGATTCATTGGCAATCTTAACCCGCATATTTCATGAACACTTTGTTTAAGGCATCATAACACGCGGATTTTTTGGTGATAATTTCAATCCTATCTCTTTTTAGGAATTTGCAAAGTGTTCATGAAATATGCGGGTTAGAAGATATGTGATGTAGCGTTGCGGTTCAAGCGCTTGTGAGTAACTCACCCCTTTCACAGAGAAACTGCTTGAAAGAGTATAATGAAATTGATTAACTGCTACTATTATGTCTAAGCGGCGGAAAAAGACTCCATCTGTATCAGCCCTGAATCAGGTCCTGCGTCAGCCTGATTTGAGTATCCTTGGCGACTCTATTAAGTCCCTGCCTCCTGCCCAGTGGAAAGAGCGGATGTTTTTCATGGGTGTTCCGGATACGGATCTTCGGATGCAGACCGGCGGAAAGTTTCCTGCCACCCTTCGGCAGCATATAGACACCCATCCGGTTTTTGTCCTGCGCAGCCGTCCTTCCGGGCATCTCCTCTGCCCCTGTACCTCCAGAGGAAACAGGCGAAATTCATGGTATATTGCAAAAGGATGCCGCCTTGAGATGCGGGATTATGTGATGGACAGGGACTCCTTTCTTGTTGAATCCCATGTTTTCACACTTCCACTGGACAGTCGGTTTTCCCGGAAACTTAGTTTTAAAGGTGTTGTACCGGAAAACTGCATTAAAGGCGGTCGCAAATGAACCCTGCAGACAGCTCCGCAGCAGCACTGAAAGAGTGGCTGGAGACGGAAGCGGGCTATGCGCATATCCTGCATCTGGCTGATCGGCTCAAACGGGACAGTCAGCATCAAGGGGCATTTTTGACCCATCTTGCCCAACGTTTCAGCTGTAGTCCGGATGACCTGCGCGATGAAATCGCCCAGGAATTCCTCGCATTTTTGCTGCAGACGTTTCTGCCTCAGCTCGGGAACAGGCCTGATCAGGTCAATGAAGTATTGACAGGTCAGGTACGAAAAGTGTTGAACTTTGCCCTGCAGCAGTTTTCCTGGCGCCTGCAGGATGGCGCCCGCCAAAAGGATGTTAACCCCCGGGCATACCTGCATCGACGTATCAGAGAGGTGCTTCGAAAGAATGACAGGTTTGTTGTCCATAAGGACGGGCAGAACAGGGTGTCCTGTTCTTTAGCTTCCCATGCCGAAACTACTTCCGAAAAAATTCCGGATTGTTCCACGTTTGAATACAACCTCTGGCCCGAGCCGCCGGAACCGGTGAACAGAGATGCTCTGTTTACGGCAAAATATTTATCTGGAGCCGCACAGCTCTTTCTGGAGGAAACCGTGCGGCAGTCAGGGGAAAACGGCCCGATGCCGGTCAGGGAACTGGTTCGTTACCTCTCTGTTCACTTTTCCTGGCTGGCCGCTCCTCAGCGGGAGCTGCTGCCTGATGATGATAGCCTGGCTGCATCCGCGGAACCGGCCGAAGAACATTTTGCCCGTATTGCAGCCCTGAAATCAATCACCGCTCTTGCGGCCCAGTTTGTCCTGACCATGGATGACCAGGCTCGGAAAATTCTGTTCTGGACCCTTGAAGATCCCCCACTTTCATTCAAGGAGATTGCCCGTTTTCTTAGCCTTACCGATCATAATCGGCCGTATCGCATCCACCGGAAGACCATTGCCGCCATGCAGCAATTCTGTTCAAACTGGCCGGGACCTCCTCTCGATGAGCTTCCCGATAATGTCGGGATTGCTTCAATAAAAGCAATCCCGACATTA
>JAYEKB010000045.1:0-19761 GCA_034660835.1 Thermodesulfobacteriota bacterium | reverse complement strand
AACAAGCGGCCCTATAAGGATATGATCGTAATGAAAAAACTATGTAATACTAAAAAAATTGATGGATGCAGAAGACTCCGGACGGAGTGTTGAGATGGGAACTGCCGCGTAGCGGCTTACTTGAACATCGTGATATATGCAACGAAAGTAGCAAAAACCAACTTTAAGGACATAATAGCTCAACACCAACCTACATACTTTGTAGTTGAGTCAAATCTTTGTATAGCTGATAACAATGCATTAAAAGTTGTAGCCGTTAAAAGTAAAAGCAGCCTTGGAAAAGGAGAAATATTTATGTCTGAAAATATAATTCTGATTGGTTTTATGGGAGTGGGCAAGGGCAGGGTTGCCCGGGCCCTTGCTGCCGAGACCGGCCGTTATACCGTAGATACTGATGATCTGATTGAGACCATGGTCAATATGAAGATACGAGCTATTTTTCAA
This sequence comes from Thermodesulfobacteriota bacterium, assembly GCA_034660835.1. Taxonomy (GTDB): domain Bacteria; phylum Desulfobacterota; class Desulfobulbia; order Desulfobulbales; family Desulfobulbaceae; genus Desulfobulbus_C. The sequence continues at coordinate 19,317 of JAYEKB010000045.1, read as the reverse complement.
GAACATGGTGAGCCCCGGTTCCGGCAGTTGGAACAGCAGACCGCCGACTGGCTTGAATACCATGTAAACGGTACGATTGTGTCAACTGGAGGCGGATTCTTCAAGGTCAAAAACTTACATAGGATGGGTCGGGTGGTGTATCTCCATTCCTCCGTGGAGGCCATCATCGATGCCATAAGCAATCACGCAAAAGCAAAGAAAAAGATAAAAAAACGGCCCCTGCTCAAGGACCTGGATCGGGCATGTGACCTGTTTAGCGAACGACTGCCCCAATACCGAAGGGTCGCTGACTATGAGGTTTCTGTTGAAGGCAGGGCAATCCCTGACGTCGTTGCTGAAATTGCCCATCTTGTGCGGAAATGAAAAAGATATAATAGAGGAGGCTGTTTTTTTCCGTAACCTTATACCTGATACCTGATACCTTCGACATGTCTGAAATACAAAAATATACCATGGGTACTGACCCGGACCGTGATGCCTGGTTGACGAATTTTTATACGGAAAACCACCTGGCCTACGAGGCATTTCCCGAACATGTTGCCTCGCCGGAACAGCTGAACTTTATGGTCTATATGGGTGGTGAGCCGCTGTACTACCCCTGTTCTGATGACCTTTTTGCAGCCATCATGGAAAAACGGGCAGATACCATGCTGACTCCTGCCTACATAAAGATCTGGAACAGGCTTGAAAGGCTGGTCCGGGAGGTAGTGAAGGATGAGTTCAAGCAGAAATACCTGCTCAGCCTGCTCTCCATCAAGTTTCAACATGAAACCTCGTCCAAGGTCCTGCTGCCGGCCCGCCTTGAAAAGAGGTTGCTGGCCATTTTTACTACCATCAGCGAGATTTCCCGTCCCCTTGCTGGTCGTAAGGAGGCTGAGAACAGGCGGGTTAAGGCCTTTCTTGAGCGATCCGATTTTTTGAGAGCATTTAATTCTCTGCATGGGCTTGAAATAAACGACAATACTACGTTGGATGATGTCGACCTGCAGCAGCATGTACTCAGGTTGCGGAGACTCCTGGTGCTGTCAACGGTGCAGGAGATCTGGCAAGAAGACACACCTCCGCCCATGGATGAGCTGGAAAGGGTTATGGACGTACCTATTAATTCCGGGGGATGGCAATGGACAATTGACTGGCTGCGGGATGTGATTTCCGGCAGGAGAAGGTCGTATGTTTTGTGGATAGGTGGTCGCAGCGGTGAAATCGTTTTTGACCTGGCCATTATTCGTATCCTTCAAAAAGTTGGAATTAAGGTTATTCTGGCTGTAAAACAGGGCTTTTATTATCACCGGATTTCATTTGTCGACCTGCTGGAAGACCCAATTCTGGGAGAGTTGTCGGCTGGTATGGATTTTATTTACGAGCATGCAATCTCCAAGAACGAGCTCCTTACAAAACTCAGCAGCAGCAGCCGGTTACTGGTTATTTCGGACGGCACTAAAGAGCAGTTTAATCCCCTGATGACCTCGGTGACCTTTGCCCGCGTTTTTAAAGAAGCTGATCTTATTATCAGTCGCTGCCCGGGCAGTCGTGAATGTATTAACAATCATTTTCTGTTCACTCGTGATCTGGTTTCCATTGTAGGGGAAGAGAGCGGTAAGGTTGACATCCGCCGTAAACCGCATCACCCTGCAGTCATTCGTTTTTCCGAGTCTGCTCTACGGGACAAGGCTGAAGCTCTGATTCTGTCTGCGAAAATGGAAAAGGATAAGGGCAAGGCGGTCATGTTTTACTCCGCCATAGTCGGTTCTATCCCGGGCCAGCTGAGCATGGCAAAGCAAATACTTAATGTTTTTGTTCAACATCTTCGTTCAACTATGCATGATGCCTTTATTATCAACCCTGGGGAACATTTTGAGTGGGGGATGGATGCAGATGATATTATGTATATGTGGGAAATTTTTCAGCGCTCCGGCGTAATTGATATCTGGCGTTTCCAGACCATGTCCGACATTGAAAAGGCTTTTGAGTTAATGGGTGAGAAGGTGCCGCCGGAATGGACGGGCAAGGATGCAACCTATTCCACCGGTTGTACAAAGGAGATGGAGATTGCAATGGATATTCAGAATAAGTATCCAGAGATGCAGCTTATCGGACCGTTATGGGAGAAATTTCAGCGACGGAAAGAGTACGGTGTAGGAAAACTCTATGATCGCGCCCTGGCGGAGAGCAAATAGATATTGACGATGGAATTAAAGACAGCCGGCAGGAATTATTCTGATTTTTCTGACACAAGAGCAGCACAAAAAAAGCATAACCTGGAGAAGCTTTGAAACAGGATTTTTGTTGTGCATGGAAGCTTCTTGATGCCATGCCCTTGTATATTCTTTTGTTTGACTGCAACGGCAACATTAAGATGGCCAATAAACCATTTCTTGATGCAGTTGATATCAGTAAAAATGAAATATCAACCATGACTCTGGAAGATCTGGAGCCGTTTTATGATTTACAGGGGGTTAAAGAACAGTTTGCAGAGGTACAAAAACAGGGCTCCTGGGTCTGCCGGACACAGTTGGTTGATGCGAAGGGGCATGCTGTCCCTGTTGAACAGACTTTGCTGCATATTAAAGATGAAGGTCTGGATTTGTTTTTATCCATTGGTCATGACATCAGAGAATTAATACGAGAAAAACAACAACAAGACACTAAATTGCGCAAAGCTGAAGAGGCGGTAGAGGAGGCGAATCGCTTGAAGAGCGAATTTATTGCCAATATGAATCATGAGATTCGAACGCCCATGAATGCCATTATCGGGTATTCTGAGATGCTTGCAGACTCTGATCTGGGTCAACGTGAGCAACGATTTGTCAAAACCATCTGCAAGAACGGTGTGGCTTTGATTTCTATCTTGAATGATGTCACGGTTCTGTCCAAACTTAGCTTAATAAGTAAACCGGAGCAGGGCAATACCCGTACTTTCGGCCTGCCTGCCAAATCGGTTGGAGATGTTGAGAAAAGAAAAGTGGATCCTGAGCAGCGTCTACACTCATTAGATAAAGAGGAAGATCCGCCGATTTTGCTCGTCGTTGACGATATGCCGATGATTTCAGCTGTTATCTGCGATTATTTTGCCCAGGATCCCCTTGAAGTCCTGGTAGCTGATAACAGTGAAGACGGCCTGGCACTGGCACGGTCTTTGGTTCCGGACCTTATCCTGATGGACCTTAATCTGGCCGGGCTGGATGGCCGTGAGGTAACTCGTCTGCTCAGGAACGATGGCAGTACTGCAAATATACCGGTGGTTGTCATGACCGGTCGTCTATTGCACGAAAAGGATTACAAACCACTTTTTGACGATTTTCTGGCTAAACCGTTTCATCTTTATGAATTGCAACGGGTAGTAGATCGTTTTATTCGGATGAAAGACAGCAAAACTCCCAGTATTGTCCCGGCAAGGAACAGAGAAGCACCGGAGCAGGACGCCAGGCAGATTCGGGCGGTTTGGCAAGAAGATCTTGCCGCTTTGCTCGATCAGGCACTGGTGAGCGGCAGCCTGGATGTCGCATTTACTCTTGGTCAACAGATGTATGAACGTGGTGAACAGTTGGGGCATGAGTACTTAATGGATACGGGTAAATTGCTGAAAGAGTATGCCGCCTTCCCGGATATTCTGGGTGTTGAGCAAGTGTTGGCAGTTTTGCAAAAATATACAGGTGAGACTTGATGAGGCTGGAGATAGACAAACCTTTGATATTTATTGTCGATGATGTGCCGGAGAATATCCAGATTGCCCTGTCACACTTAAAAGATTTAGGTTTTGAATTTGCCTATGCCACTTCAGGTGAAAAGGCACTGGAAAGGATTCAAAATCGCCCCCCGGATCTTATTCTTTTAGACGTGATGATGCCCGGGATGAGTGGTTTTGAAACTCTACAGGCTCTACGCAAAAATATCACACTTTGTTCCATTCCTGTTATTTTTTTGACAGCCAGGACTGAACCGGAAGACATCAGCAAGGGGTTTGAACTTGGAGGAGTTGATTATATAACCAAGCCGTTTCATGGTGCTGAATTACGATCCAGGGTTCGTAATCATCTGGAACTTCACAACTACAGGACAAAACTTGAAAAAAAGGTACGACAACGAACCCGGGAAACAGAGCTGCTCAAGGATATCATTATCGTGGCCATGGGTGAGTTGGTCGAGCACAGGGATACTGTGACAGGCGGTCATATTCATCGTACCCGGGCCTTTGTGAAAGCACTTGCTGAAAGTCTTTTTGAACAGGGGAAATTCCGGGATATTATTACTCCTGAATACATTGGTCTTCTCTACAAGACTGCTCCTCTGCATGATATAGGTAAAGTTGCCATCCGTGATTCAATTTTACTTAAACAAGACATGTTGACTGCTGATGAGTTTGATGAGATGAAAAAACATACAGTGTATGGTGAAGAAATTATAACCAAACTGGAACAGATGGCAGGAGAACAGATTGCGTATCTGCAGTGTGCAAAGGATATTGTTTCCAGTCATCATGAAAAATATGACGGCACAGGCTATCCAAGGGCACTTTCAGGTGAATATATCCCCCTGGCCGGCAGGATCATGGCAATTGCAGATGGTTATGATGCCTTGACGACAAAAAGGCCTTACAAACGAGCCCTCAGCCATGATGAGACCAAAATTATCATGAAAGAGGGGTGTGGCAGCCATTATGATCCGGTTGTCTTTGATGCCTTTATGAATGTTGAGCGCCGGTTTAATGAAATTGCGGAGATGCACAGGGAGGAATAACAGTAAGCGGTATACGGTACATGGTGTAGGGGACTATTTTTTTCAACTATTCAATCTTTATACCTTCAACCGCATACCGTATACCCTATACCGTATTGGGATACGAGCAGGGAAGATCCTGGTAATTGACAAATTCCAGAGTGTCGCCCAGTGATGTGATGTACTCCGGGGTCAGGGGAATCTTGCCCCTGCCGCCGGGAGCATCCAGGGCATAGGTGGGTACGGCCATGCCGGAGACCGAGCCGATTAAGCTTTTCATGATCACAAGTCCGGTGTTGATGCTGGTCCGGAAATGACCGGTGCCGCGGGTCAGGTCCGCCTGAAAGAGGTAGTATGGTTTGACCCGTATCTGCAGTAACCTGCACATCAACTCCCGTATTACTTCCGAAGAGTCATTGACTCCGCGCAGGAGCACGGTCTGGCAGCCAAGAGGAATCCCGGCATCTGCGAGCAGGCCGCAGGCACGGGCAGCCTGGGCAGTGATTTCCGCCGGATGATTGAAATGGGTGTTGATATAAAGGGGATGATATTTCTTGAGCATTGCGGCAAGTTCAGGTGTCACCCGCATGGGCAGGGTACAGGGGATTCGGGTGCCGATACGGATGACCTCAATGGTATTTATTTTTTTAAGCCGCTTGAGAATATCCTCCAGCCGCCGGTCAGTGAGCAGCAGCGGGTCACCACCCGAGATGAGAACTTCCCGGATGGCAGGCGTTGCCCGCAGGTAATCAAGGCCTGCTGTAATGGTTTTGTCCGTGATCACCATTTCAGCCTTGCCCACCTTGCGTTTGCGGGTGCAGAACCGGCAGTACATGGCGCATTGACTGCAGACCAGAAAGAGCGCCCTGTCAGGGTATTTATGGACCAGGTTGGCTACCGGGCTTAAATCTTCTTCTCCCAGGGGATCAATCATTCCCTGCGGATCATCCAACTCCTGTTTGTCAGGAACGGCCTGTCTGAAAAGCGGAGCGCCTGTTTTTTTTATCAGTTCAAGATAGTAGGGGGAAATACGAAGGGGATACTGTTTGCTGACTACGTCAATATCCGCTTCATTGCAATCCAGTTCTCTGCACAGTCCCTTACTGGTGGTTATGGAGTTTTTTATCTCTTGTTGCCAGCTTGTCATTGCTTATCAGCACCAATAGGTTATACAAGATAGTTTACAATCAAACAGCTCTGTAACCAATAAAGGGTTTGTAACTATGGGGTTTCACGTACCTCAAAACTGTAAGCTGGTACAGATGCCTCAGATTTGCGCAGTTGCTTCCGTCCGCTATAGCCCCTCTATGCGGGCGGGAGCAACTGTGTGAAGATGGGGTATCTGTGACAGCTTACACAGATTTGTATAACCATCATGTGCCATACCCGTCAACGGGAACAGTGGCAGGGAGAAAAAATATGTCTGAAAATTCTGCTGTATTTAAATATGACGAGTATGGCAATACCCGTGAAATATATGTCTATGCCAGTGGTTCTGAGCTAAACGGAAATGCATTCATCAACAGGGGAGCCGCATTTACCCGAGAGGAACGTTTGCGGCTCGGTATGACCGCCATGCTGCCGCCGTCCGTGCGTGGTCTGGAAGAACAGGTGAACAACAGCCGGCTTAAGGTTGAAGATAAAGATTCCGATATAGAGCGTTTTATCTATATCCGTTCTCTGTTTGACCGGAACGTGACCCTGGCCCACGCCCTGATCAAGAGTGATATTGGCCGCTACATGTCCATTATTTATACCCCCACGGTAGGACTTGCCTGCCAGAACTACTCTTCCATGTTTCGCTCCGCCAACGGGCTCCATTTTTTTCCCGGCAATATTGACCATGCCGAAGACGTACTGCGCCGTTTCCAGCAGCGTGACATTCGGGCGGCGGTTGTAACGGACAACCAGGGTATTCTTGGTATCGGAGATCAGGGAGCGGGTGGTATTGCCATCTGTGTGGGCAAGTTGATGCTCTATACCCAGGGCGCAGGCATTGCTCCCTGGCATTGTCTGCCCATATCATTGGACGTGGGTACAAATAATGAGGCCCTGCTTAATGATGATGCGTACCTCGGCTGGCGTCATAAACGGATAACCGGGGACCGGTATATTGACTTTATACAGCGTTTTGCCCGTGCTTTCCGTAATGTTTTTCCCCACGCCCTGTGCCAGTGGGAAGATTTTTCCAAGCAGAATGCCTTTGCCATTCGTGATACCTACCTGCATGACCTGATCTCATTTAACGATGATATCCAGGGAACCGGTGCCGTAGCGCTTGCCGGTATTATTACCGCCATGAAGATCAAAGGAGAAAAATTGTCCGATCAGGTGTTTCTGATTCATGGTGCCGGTGCCGGCGGCATTGGTATTGCCGAACAGATCAAGACCGCGCTCTGCGAGGCTGGAATGAGTGATGAAGAGGCCCTGGCCAGGATTTTTACCCTGGATTCCAGGGGTCTTATCACAACAGACCGTGATCTGCTCCCCTATAAACAGAAATTTGCCAAAGATCCGGCAACGCTTGCATGGCTTACAGATGAAAAAGATCTGCAGCTGGAGCAGGTGGTCAAAAAAACCGGTGTTACCGTACTTATCGGAACCTCCGGTCAGGCGGGCTGTTTTAATCGTGATGTAGTCAGCGCTGTCCTTGACCATACTGATCGTCCGGTGATCTTGCCGCTCTCCAATCCTACGGATCATGCCGAGGCTGTGCCTGCTGATCTGTACAGCTGGACTCAGGGACGGGCCCTGGTGGGTACCGGTTCTCCCTTCCCGGATGTGTTGTACGAGGGAACATCGTACCGGATCGGTCAGGCCAATAATGTCTTTGTTTTTCCCGGTGTCGGTCTTGGTACTCTGGCCTCCGGCGCCCGAGTAGTTCTCCCGGAATTTTTTACTGCTGCTGCTAAGGCGGTCTCCTCCTGTGTCAGCAATGAGGCCATGGCCAGGAGGGGTACGTTGCTGCCTCCGGTCACCGAGCTTGCCGACGTAACCCTCAAGGTTGCACAGGCAGTGGGAGAGTCAGCCATTAATAACGGCGTGAGCCGGCGCTGCGCTTTTTCAAGTTTTCAGCATGAAAACGATCCGGTCCGGCTGCAGGAGTTGATACGCAGGATGCGCTGGCAGCCGCACTACCTGCCGCTGGTAGCAATGTAGGAGAGGAGAGAGGGAATAGGGAAAAGGAAAAAGGGAAAAAGCATGTGGCGGCTCTTTCCCTTTTCTATTCTAGAATTATATCATGTTGCCGGTTTTACAGGATAGTTGCCCCTGAGTTTGTGATACCAGATACCGCTGAGAAACCAAGAGTAGCAATAGGTACCAATGATAATGACGATAAAGGCCTTTACTATATCCATGCTGGAGCCATCCAGAGAAAAGGCTGGGACATAGCCGAACAGAAAGGGTCCAAGATAGAGGAACTTGGCAAATTTAAATGCGGTAAAGGCGGTTTTCCACATATTGGCTTTGGCAATTGCGGCACCGGCAAAGGCGGCAATGCACACCGGAGGCGTGATGTTGGAGTCCTGGGACAGCCAGTACACTATCATATGGGCCGCAATCTGGTTAACGCCGAGATGGGTCAGAGCCGGGACCGCGACCACGGCTGTAATCAGATAAGCCGCTGTTACCGGTACCCCCATGCCAAGGACAAGAGATGCCAGGGCAATAAGAAGGATAGTCAGCCACAGCTTGCCATTGGCCAGCTCAATGACGATGTCGGCAAAGGTAAGCACCAGACCGCTGAAGGTGAGTACGCCGATAATGATGCCGATAACACCGACGGTGGCTCCGATCTTGAGGCTGCTTTCAGTACCGGAACGTGCTGCCTGGACAAAACGGTTGAAATTGCCTTTGGTGTCGTTTCTAAAGCGAAAATAGATAAAGAGTGAAAGCAGAATTCCCGGGATAACACTGAATTTTTCAGGAATTCCAAAAAGATTACCTAAGAATACAGCAGAGATAAGAAGTGCCATGGTGAGATCCATGCGCAGGTCTTTATGAATCCAGCTGATAAATATGCAGGAAACAATACCTATGATAGCGGAAAAACCAGGCGAATAGCCGGTGAGCATCAGAATGGTGATAAGCACCAGTGGAAAAATATAGTACCACTCATTTCTCAGGATCTGCCAGGGGCTGTGTTCACTCTTCTCGCCCTTGATATTGTGGATTTTGGCCTCAAAATGAACCATCATGAATACGGAAAAGACATACATGATGGCCGGGAACATGGCCACCAGCATAATTTTGGAATAGGGGACACCGGTAAGTTCGGCCATGATAAAACCGCCGGCTCCCATGATCGGCGGCATGAACATACCGGCAATCGAGGCGGCAGGTTCGATGCCTCCTGCAACGTGGGGCCTGAAACCCGCCTTTTTCATCATCGGGATGGTAAAGGCCCCAGTGGAAACGGTGTTTGCAATGGCACTTCCCGAGATGGAGCCGAACAGGCCGCTGGCGACAACGGCTACCTTACCCGGTCCGCCGATCTTATGACCGACGGCAGCCAGAGGAAAATCGATAAAGAATTTTTGTGCTCCGCATTCTTTCAGAAAAGCGCCGAAAAGAACAAAAAGAATAACATAGGTGGCAAGCACATTGGCCATGATTCCGAACACGCCGTCACTCTTGTAAAAGATGGACGTGCAGACGCCGGGAAAAGTTTCCCCGGCATGGGAGATCAGGTCAGGCATGTATGGTCCATACACACCGTACAGCAACATAAGTACCCCGATAATGACAAAGACGAAGCCGACCGCACGCCTGGCCAGCTCAATACCGATCAGCACACCGACAATGGCTATACCCGTATCAAGAGGTGTCTCAGCCCCGACACGATAATTAATTGCCTCAAAGTTGTACATCCAGTAGCCGATAGTGATTATGGAAAGCAGTATCAGCAGGTAGTCGACAACCCTCATCCATTTGGTTTTTGATTTGTAGGTCAAAAAGACGAGGATATAGGTGATGATAATATAGATGCCGCGATGATATTGGGTGGCAGCCGGTTGTACGATGGCGGAATAGGAGTAAAATACAACCAGGAAGACTGCCAGGATATCAAAGATTTTTTGCTCGATTGGGTGTAGTTTGTCGTAAAGCATACGGGTGTTTTTGAGTTATGTGTGCACAACAACGAAAAAACCGGGGCTCATCTACGTGGAGTGAGACCCGGTTTTGTTATGCAGCAGGGTTAATAAAAAGGGTAATGGAATTTTCCCATTATGCTGTCGGGTCTACTTCAGCATACCTTTTTCCTTCCAGAATTTTTCAGCACCGGGATGAAAAGGGGTCACGATATTTGTGGCACCGGATTTCAGGCTCATATCCTTGAAAGTTTTTTTCTGCTCTTTCATATGGGCCAGCCCCTCATCAGTGTAGATTACGCTGAGCAGATTATAGACTACGTCTGCCGGTACGTCCTTGTTGGCGACCCAGAGAGCACTGTCCTGGAAAGAAGGTGTGTCTTGATCAACACCCTTGTATGTCCCACCGGGGACGGCCAGTTTGCCGAAATAAGGGTAGTCTTTGAAAAATCCTGATGCTTCGGCATCGGCTCCAAGGTCAACCATGGCAATTTTGTTGGTCTGGGCAGCCTGGATAACCGCTCCACTGGGATATGCAGTAAAGAGCCAGAAGGCATCAAGCTGATTGTTGCCGAATGCAGCTGCGGCATCGTTATAGCCCATGGCATTACGCTCGATTTTATCCCAGATACCAAGATGGCTGAAAAACAGCTCGCAGTTGGCAAAGGCACCGGAACCGGCATTACCGACACCGACTTTTTTACCAACCAGGTCCTTGGTTGACTTGATACCGGAATCAGCCCGGACAACCAGCTGGGCCGGAGCACCGTACAGCCAGGCTACCGCCATGACATTGTCATATTTTTTGGGATCGTTTTTCATTTTGCCGTTAAGGCCGAGCCAGACATGACCGGAATAGACAACACTCATCTGTTGTTTGCCGGCATTGGTCTTGCGCAGGTTCTCGACCGAACCGGCGGAAGACTGCGCCTTAACGGAGAAGCCCTCAATTGCTTTCACCGGTTTGTAGACCTGGACGGCATTGGCTACAACCTGGAACGTACCACCGGCCGGTCCGCCGCCGAATACGACCATTTTCTTTCCAGCAACGGCATTGCTGCCTGATCCAAAAACGAACATTGCACAGGCAACACTGCCGATAAGGGTACCCAGAAATTTGTTTTTCACGATAATTCCTCCTGATCTTGTTGGTTGAAAAAACTTTGCATTATTTTCGCTATCCTGAGGCAGTGAAAATAATTTTAATACTCAAGCTATGCTTAACGGTATCAGTTGAGCAAGTCAAACAAAAAAACTTGATTACCTTGCGTGGCCTTATTTCATTTATCCAGTTTCAGCTTTTTTTCAGCCAGAACTTCCTGCATGTCTGAAGCCAGTTCGGCCAGAATTACCGGTTTTTCAATATATCGACAAAACCCCTCTTCCAACGCCTGTTCCCTGTTGATTGTTCGTGAGTATCCGGTGCAGAGGATAACAGGCAGTCGCGGCCGCCTGGAAAATATTTTACGGCCTAGTTCAAGACCACTCATATTCGGCATGGTCATGTCGGTTATAACCAGATCAACCGGTTCTGCAGTGGTGCAGATAAATTTCAATGCCTCTGCACCGCTCTCAAAGGAGGTTGTCCGGCACCCCAGTTCATGAAAAAAATCACTCAGAATATTCAAAATATATGGTTCGTCGTCAACGCAGACAATATGATGCCCTTTGCTTACAGTAGGATTCGGTTGTTGCAGTAGTTCAATTTTTTCCTTAGCTTTTTTTGTAATTATGGGCAGGTAGACGGAAAAGAGGGAACCCTTGCCTGGGGTGCTGTCAACAGTGATAGCTCCTTTGTGTTCCTGGACAATGGAGTTAACCAAGGCCAGGCCGAGGCCGGTACCTTTACCGGTTTCCTTGGTTGTGAAGTAGGGCTCAAAGATTCGTTGTATGGTTTCTTTATTCATGCCCGTACCGCTATCACCGACCCTGATCCGGACATAGTTGTCTTTGGGCAGGGAGGCCCCTGGGACCTGGTTTTGTTCGTCGACTGTTACTTTATGCAGAGACACTTCCAGGGTTCCGGTGTTTTCTCCAATGGCCTGGTAACCATTGGTGCAGAGGTTGACTATCACCTGGTGAATCTGGGTCGGATCGGCAAGGATTTCTGTATCCTGAGCGCCAATATCCGTATTAATGTTGATTGTAGCTGGAATGGAAGATCGGACAAGCTGCAGCGCTTCGTCGATCAGGGGAGCAATCTGAAGGGGCAGGAGGTCGCTGTTGTCCTGTTTTCTACTAAAAGCGAGGATCTGCTGCACCAGGTCGCGTGCCCGGAGCGCGGCCTGGTGAGTGCCGGCCAGGAAACCCGAAATACGGGAATCCTGATCCATCTCCAACTGGCTCAGTTCCGTGTAGCCGATGATTGCGGACAGGATATTGTTAAAGTCGTGGGCAATACCGCCTGCAAGGGTGCCTATGGCTTCCATCTTTTGCGCCTGCCGCAGTTCGGTTTCCATTTTTTTATGGTCACTGATGTCAAGCCCGGTGCCGATGAGGTATTTGCTGCCATCAATCTCTATCATGGAAGAGGAGAAGAGATAAACCGGTCTGGATCCGTCTTTTGTCAGGGTGGTAAGTTCCAGGGGTGGTGCAGGAATATTTTGTTGGCGATCTATCAGCCTGCTGACTATGAGATCCTGATCTTCCTCTGCAAACCAGCTGAACAGAGATTTATGCTTGAGTTCCTCACTGGAGTAGCCTGAGAGACGCTCTACACTTCTGTTCCACTTGATGAGCTGCAGATCTTCGTTGCAGACATAAAAAATACCGGGCAAACTCTCGATCAGCGCATCGGTGAATTGTTTTTGCCTGATTTTCTCTTTTTGCACCTGCTTGAGTGCTGTTATGTCGCGGCCTTCCGGTACAATATAGATGAGTTCATTGTTCTCGTCAAAAACAGGTTTAAGAGAAAAATCGATAACCTGTTGATTACCTTTAGAGTTCTTGAAATGGAGTTCTCTACGGATAAACGTACCGTTGCCGGCTTCAAGGACTGCCTGCTTTACCTCCTCGTGCAGCGGAGAATCTTTGGACCACAAGGGGCAGTCGATCAAAGGCATACCGATGATATCCTCTTCCTGACATTCCATCAGCTTAAGGAATGAAGGGTTTGCAGATTTCAGGATGCCTTTGGGTGAAACAAGACCGGTGAGCTGGAAGTGGTTGTCAAAAATGGCCCGAAATTTTTGTTCACTTTCCTGTAAGGTTCTGGTGCGTTTCTGTACCTTTTTTTCCAGATTTCTGTTGCTCTGCAAGAGGTGCAGGTACAGATAAATAGTGGAGAGTAACAGAGTGGTGAGAAGAAAAGAGTAAAAATAGGTGTAAATGGATTTATTTCGCCAGATGACATGAACATGACCGATCTCATGATTTTTATAGACAATCGGAGCGAGAAGAGGAGTTTCCGGAATCAAGTGCAGCGCGATAAGAAAACTGTCGATTCGGGATTGCACTGGCCTGTTGACACTGGTAAAGACCTGATCCTTTGTGTCATCAATGATAATGCTTTTATAGTCGTAGTGGATGGCGACGGTCTTCAGGTATTCGGTAGTTGCGTCCAGGTTGAGGTTCCATGTTGAGTTGGCGACAATACGGGCATGCTCCTGTACCCGCTGTTCGGCCTGGGCAAGAGATTTGTTCCAGTGCACCACTGCAAACAGGATAAACAACAGGACCAGTATGGTACTGATTATTGAAAATGTACCGGGCTTCTGCAAAGGTATAAGTACCGATTATAAAAAATCACATGGACAATAATAAAATAGTAACATTTTTGATTATACCGTATATCCGACCATTAAGGGATTTTTTGTTGTTTTTTGTTATCAAGAATAGAGTTGACAACTCTATACCAGCTGTTTATATATATGAGCAGACATTCAGATAATAAATAATGGCAACCATAAAAAAGAAAAGAATACCCGGTGAGCAATGCAATTGTCGCTGCATTCATCAGGAACGGGTAGATGCGGCTCATGGGCAAGCCCTTGCCTCCAGGGAAAATGATCAATTGGCCGGCCTGTTCAAAGCCATGGGTGATCCCAATCGGTTGCGTATCCTGTGGGCCCTGGATCGTGAAGAGATGTGCGTCTGTGACCTGGCCAGATTCATTGGAGTGACGGAATCTGCAGTCAGTCACCAGTTACGACTACTGAGGCAGCTGCACCTGGTGGCCAATCGCCGCAAGGGGCCGATACTCTATTATCGCCTTGACGATGATCACGTACGCTCGTTGATACATCTGGCGTTGGAACATGTTCGGGAAGAATAAACTTCTCAGGTAAAGCCATGTTGACTTTTTTGTATGACACCTTGCTGGCCTCCTGGGACCTTCTCCAGCAGGCCTCCATCTACATTCTGTTCGGTCTACTGGTCGGTGGGTTGCTCAAGGTTTTTTTATCTCCTGCTTATGTGGCAAGCCACCTTGGTTCCGGTCGTTTCAGTTCGGTATTCAAGGCCGCTCTGTTGGGTATTCCCATTCCTCTCTGTTCCTGCGGGGTCTTGCCTGCAGCGGCTTCTCTGAAAAAACAGGGGGCCAATAACGGCGCTACCACGGCTTTCTTGATATCAACCCCGGAATCCGGCGTGGATTCCATCTCCATTACCTGGGCCCTGCTGGACCCGATTATGACTATTGCCCGGCCGGTTTCCGCTTTTACCTCCGCCTTTATCGCTGGTGTTGCAGAGAATTTTCTTAATCCACCGGATAAAAAAAAACAGGCAGAACCCGATCTGAGCTGTCCCATCGATAACTGCTGTGACGGCATTGACTGTCCACCGGAAACACATAAAAAACATCACAGTTTTTTTGAAAAATCCAGGGTGGGGCTCAAATACGCCGCAACCAACCTCTGGGCCGATCTGGCAGGCTGGTTTTTTGTCGGTATCCTGCTTGCAGGGATCATCACCGTACTGGTGCCCGATGATATGATCTCCAGCTATTTAGGCGGTGGTCTCTCCTCCATGCTTCTTATGCTGGCCTTTGGCATACCGCTTTATATCTGTGCAACCGCTTCAACTCCCATTGCGGCTGCCTTTATCATGAAAGGGGTCAGCCCGGGTACGGCCCTGGTTTTTCTGCTGGTCGGTCCTGCCACCAATGTTACCTCGCTGTCCGTTTTGGTAGGGTTGCTGGGTAAACGGGCCACTGTACTGTACCTGGCCTCAATTGCCGTTGTCAGCGTGCTCTGCGGCCTGGCTGTGGATGCAGTTTATTTCTCCCTTGGCATTTCTGCAGTTGCCGTTGTCGGCCAGGCAGCTGAAGTGTTGCCCGGTTGGTTGATGGCTACAGCAACTGTGCTGCTTCTTGTTCTCTCCATCCGTCCGTTGTCAAACATTTTCAAGAGTTGGTTCGGCTGGGAAAATGGGTGTGATTGTTCTGCCGGATCCTGTACTACAAAGGATGACCATAACCATGTGCATTCGGATGCAGTTGATACAGGCTGCGGTTGCGGCGATTCCTGCCGGACACCTAATCCGGTACAGTTACAACCTTTGATAGATTTGAATGAGGGAAAGAGGGTACCGACAATACTGTCTTATGATGCAGGGAATGAAACTCATGGAACAGCGGCTCATTGAAATAGTATTGCCGGAGGGCAGGGGAGACGATATCCCTGAATTGCTCCACGAACAGTCTCTGGCCGGTTACTGGCGTGACAGTGTAGGCGAGAATCAGGCCCGGATCAGGATCCTGCTCAACAGTGCTGATGTGGAAGCGGTTCTGGATATCCTTGAGCCTTACTTAGAGAAGCTCCCCGGTGCATCTGCACTGCTGCTAATTGTTGAGGCCTCAATTCCACGCCAGAAGAAAGATCAGCAGCAGGAAGATGATCCTGAAAGCGATAGTAAGGAGAATGAGGCGAATAACTCAACTCGTATCAGTCGGCATGAGTTGTATGCAGATATTTCAGCAAATACAGGCATCTCCTCAACCTATCTGATTATGGTTCTTCTGTCGGCTGTTATTGCGGCCATCGGCCTGGTCCGCAATGATATGGCTATTATTATCGGAGCCATGGTTTTGGCTCCGCTGCTTGTCCCCCATGTTGCGCTGGCCCTGGCAAGTACCCTGGGAGATACCGAGCTGGCTGCAAAGGCTCTTAAGGCGGCTGTAGTCGGTTTCATGTTGGCTCTGGCTGTTGGCATCCTGATAGGAGTTATCTACACAGTTCCTCTTGATAATCCGGCTATTGCGGCCCGGACAAAACTGCACTGGAGTGATCTGATTCTTGCACTGGCATCCGGTGCCGCAGGAGTACTGGCCTTTACCAGTGGCGGCCAGTTGTCACTGATCGGAGTGATGGTGGCTGTTGCCCTGATGCCGCCTCTGGTGACTGCCGGTCTGTTGTTTGGCAGCAGTCTCCCAGTCATGGGATTTAAAGCCCTGGAATTGGCCTTTGCCAATGTTATTTGTGTTAACCTGGCCGGAATAGTAACTTTTGGCTTGCAGGGAATTCGTCCTGCCACCTGGTGGGAAAAATCAAAGGCTGGTAAGGCAAAACGTAGGTCTCTGGCAATATGGATTTCACTCCTTATCCTGCTGGCTTTGATACTGCTGCGGTAGTAACGACCCGGAGTCTTTCAATCCCTATGGGCAGTGAGTCCTGTCTGCCCTATGTTTCCTGCTGGAGAGTGAGCAATAACATTTTTTTAAAGGAGGCAGCGAATGAAGCGATTAACGGCTCCCCTGTTTATAATGGCAGTTTTATGCAGTTATGCTGTTACGGCTCAGGGAGAGGCTGAAAAGGTGCTGAAAATGTCAACCACAACCAGCACCCAGGCCTCGGGCCTGCTTGATGTACTGCTGCCCGCCTTTGAAAAGGATACCGGTATTAAGGTAAAGGTTATTGCCAAAGGCACAGGAGCTGCCATTCGTGATGGTATGGACGGAAATGTGGATGTTATTTTTGTTCATGCCAGGGCCAGGGAAGAAAAATTTATCCAGCAAGGGTATGGTACTAAACGCTACGCGGTCATGCATAATGATTTTGTCATCCTGGGACCTGAAGCTGATCCGGCCGGCATAAAGGGCATGAATGATGCAGCAGCAGCCCTGCGTAAAATTGCAGAGAGTCACTCGATTTTTATCTCTCGAGGGGATGATTCCGGAACCCATAGCAAGGAGCAGGCTTTGTGGGAAGCAGCTGGTATTCAACTGGAAGCAAAGAGCAGGACGATTGTCAAGAAGGGGAAAAAACAGGAAGTCAGCGCTCGTGCTCCGGCAGATTTTGGAAAGTGGTACCTGTCAATTGGCCAGGGCATGGGAAAAACCCTGACCTTCTCAGATGAGAAGCAGGCATACACACTGTCTGATAGAGGGACATATATAAAATACAGGTTTGGCCGCGAGATAGCTCTTGACCTGAACGTTCTCTGTGAAGGTGACCCGAATCTGGCCAATCCTTATGGTTTGATTCCTGTAAGTCCGAAAAAGTTTCCCCACGTCCGCTATGATCTTGCCAGAGAATTTGGACTGTGGATTACATCAACAAAGGGGCAGCAGATCATCGAAGATTATCGTTTGCTGGACAAACAGCTCTTCTATCCGGATCAGCTGTAATTTAACGAACAGGTATCAGGTTTCAGGTATCAGCAATCAGCTTAAAGCCTGCCGCCTGAGGCGGGAAACTAAACCTGAAGCCTGAAATCTGATACCTTAAACCTGAATTATGGATCTTCTGTCAGACAGTTTTCTATCGGCAATCCTGTTGGTCGCCTCCCTTGATCCGGAATTGCTGCTCATTGTCAAGGTATCGCTCAAGGTAAGCTGCATTGCCACGGCGATTGCCGCCTTGGCAGGTGTACCGCTGGGCTTTATGATAGCCTTTAGTGATTTCCCGGCTAAACGAGCAGTGATCACCCTGCTCAATACTCTGCTGGCCCTGCCCACGGTGGTCATCGGCCTGTTTGTCTACGCCTTTATATCAAGACGGGGTATCTTCGGGCCACTTGACCTGCTGTACACCCAGAATGGTATTATTATCGGTCAGGTCATCCTGATTGTGCCTGTGGTTACAGCACTGACGATTGCTGCTATCAGCCGCATTGATGACCGCTACCGGAAAACAGCAATGACCCTGGGGGCAAACAGCCTGCAGACAGGTCTGGTTATTTTTCGGGAAGCCAGGTTCGGGATTGGCGCTGCGGTTATTGCTGCCTTTGGTCGGGTAATATCCGAAGTGGGTATTTCCATGATGCTGGGTGGGAATATTAAGGGGTTTACCCGGACCATGACAACGGCCATGGCCCTGGAATTTGATAAAGGATCTTTTGTGCTGGCTGTGGCACTTGGACTGGTCCTGATGAGCTTGAGCCTTGGGATGAATGTGCTGTTTAATTTTTTCCAGGGTGCGGCGGGCGGGAAATGATGCTGTACAGGGCAGTTCATTTAAAAAAAGTTGCAGGCAATCGTACCATCCTTGATATCGATTCTCTTGTAATCAAGGCGGGCAGGATTTATGGGCTGCTCGGCGGCAATGGTGCCGGTAAAACAACTTTGCTGAATATCCTGGGTTTTTTGGAGTCCCCCACATCCGGAAGCATGGAGTTTGCCGGCCGGTCGGTGCAGTTTACACGTAAGGTGCTGCAACAGCTGCGCCGTGAGGTGGTCATGGTTGACCAGCACCCGGTATTGTTTTCCACCTCAGTGTATAAAAATATCGAGTTTGGCCTGAAGATACGTAAAGTTGCCTCTAAAAAACGGCAGCGTATCATTGACGAGGTCCTTGAGATGGTGGATCTGGCAGTGTTTAAACGAGAACCTGCCCAAGGGCTCTCGGGCGGTGAAACTCAGCGGATTGCCCTGGCCCGTGCCCTGGCCCTGTCTCCCCGGGTTTTATTGTGTGATGAGCCTACATCCAGTGTGGATGTGGAAAATCAGGCTGCCATTGTCTCCATCCTTAAAGAAATAAATAAAACTCTGGGTATCTCCATTATATTTACCACCCATGACCGTCTGCAGGCCGCAGGTCTTGCCCACCAAACCCTGGTGCTTGAAGGCGGCTCCCTGGTGTCGGCAAGCTATGATAATGTTTTTGCCTGCATTGTGACTGATTCTGCTGACCATCAGGTCATGTGCCGTCTGCATGACAGTGTGAATTTGCCTTTGCCTGCAGGTAATAAGGGAATGGAACCCGGAAAGAGGAGAGTTTTTATTGACCCGCAAAAGATTGTCCTTTTACAGGGTGATCCAGGACCGGAAACGGTGGGCATTCTGCACGGAAAGGTGGTACAGCTCATGGCAGATAATGATAGAATCAGGATGGTTGTCAATGTCGGGGTGATGATGACAGTGTTGCTTGCGCAAGACAGCTACCAAGAGTTATGTCCGGTAATCGGTGACAGAGTCTGGTTGCAGGTACAAGCTGGGGCCGTGGACTAACCCGCATATTTCATGAACACTTTGCTCATTATAAGGTAACCTCTGTAAATCATATGATAAAATTGCGCATTATTCCCTACTTTAAATTTGCAAAGTGTTCACCGAAGGCAAGCCGATGCGACC
>JAYEKB010000044.1:0-5448 GCA_034660835.1 Thermodesulfobacteriota bacterium | reverse complement strand
GTTCACCGAAGGCAAGCCGATGCGACCGCACCTGCTTTGTCGCTACCTGAGCAAGCATAGGCAACTATAGCTTACTCAGGTGCTCAGCGCATCTGCAGCCACCTCGACTTGTGAAATATACGGGTTAATGCCTCCATAACTTTTCCACTGCCGCCCATTATTGAGCCTTCAGCATGGCATGAGTAGTATCAAGTCGTTTTTCAAGTTCTTCCATTTTTTCAACGACTTCCTGCGTAGTCTTAATCATGGTGTCTGCTAAGGCGTCTAAAATCTGCGCATCGTCTTCTGAAGTCTCACTATCAAAAGCATCGACAGCCTCCCTTACTACCTTTGCAAAGGAAATTTTTTTATCTTTTGCTATCTTACCAACTTTTTCGATCATGCTTGGCGGCATAAGGATAGGTTTTCTTAACATTATTTCACGTTGTACTGATCCACTCATAATAAGAACCTCTACGTTTGCTTTGAAGAGCTGTTTATAGAAAAAATAGCACATGTGCCGCACATGCGCAACGTTACCCTGTTTTCTAAAGGGTACCTTGAAAATTACTTTGAATTGACAGCGTGTCCCCGTAATCCCAGATACGCAAGCTCCAATCGTTTGTGTGCAGTCCCATCCTGTCGAGTAACTGCGTTGGATATCCGGGTCAGGAAATATCAGGATTTAGAGTCCACTTGATAAACCAGTCCGCCACTTTATCAACTTCGCCTTCTACGTCCAGGCAGACAATTCCGGAATTTTGAAACCGGTACACTCGAATACGTTCAGACCCTGTGGTCAGGTAGGAGACAAGCCGTTCCATGAAGGGCATGTGACCAACCACCATCCAGTTTTCCTGAGGCTCAATACCGGAGGCAAAGCTCCGTACATCATCCAGGGAATTGATACCGGAAATCATTTCCATGGGAGTTTCCAGAGCCAAAGCCTGATGATAGATAGCGGCTGTCTCGTCCGCCCGTTTCTTACCTGAATGGATAATCTTTTGAACGGGTATTTTGTAGCCTTTGGCTACCATTGCAATTCGGTTTGTCTCCTCTATCCCTAAGTCGGAAAGCCCTTTTTCCGGGTCAATATCCTTGGACGCACTGATACCATGCTGAACCAGAAATAACGCCATGTTGCCACCTCCTTTAACCGGTTGACATAAGTGTGTTTTCATCCTGATTGAGAATGCTCACAAGCCAATCAAATAAACAGGGATCACAACAGCGATTCTATTTCCTTTACCAGTGATGCAGGCTTACTTGACGACGAAAAACGTTGCACCACATGCCCTTCCCGATCAACCAGAAATTTTGTGAAATTCCATTTTATCGCTTTACTTCCGAGAATCCCCGGCTGCTGTTTTTTGAGATACACGTAAAGTGGATGGGTATTTCCGCCGTTAACATCAATCTTGGCAAACATCGGAAACGTAACTCCATAATTGATACGGCAGAAATCCATAATCTGCTCTTCGGAACCGGGCTCCTGGCTGCCAAACTGGTTGCAGGGAAAACCCAGGATCACCAGACCCCGATCTTTATACGTGCTGTACAAAGCCTCAAGCCCTTCATATTGGGACGTAAACCCACATTTGCTGGCTACGTTTACTATCAGCATAACCTTGCCCTCATACGAAGCAAGGTTGGTAGATGTCCCATCAATGGTTTTAACATTGATGTCATAAATATTTGTCATTCAATCTGCCTGGCGCAAATGCTCAAGGTCAACAACAGCATCCGCGAAAAAGGGGTACGTTCCCGGTTTTTAATTAAAATCATATTTGAGGCACAGGTCTGAATGTCTTGCCGGGATACACACCTGTAAAGCGGCTGACGAATTCAAGGTAACTGCTGCCGCCAGTGGTTCTTCTCTGGATAGACCTATACACGGCACCAAGTACTTTGACCAGTTCTTCAACAGGGAGCCGGGAAAATTCATCTTTGATGGTCCGGGACATCAGTTGATGACCTGCCGCAAGCACAGGATCATCGATCTGCGGTTCACCCTCACCAAAGTGGTATTGGTTCAACAACATTTCAATCAAGCCTGCTGCCGTCCTGTCATTGACATTATCTTCATCAGCTGCCCATACCTCGCAAAGTGCTGTCTCAATAACATTGGAAATTGTGTCAAGCTCCGGTGAATCAGCCATTTTCCCGGTACTGTAATGCGGCACGTTTCGGTAATTTCTGCCGACCAATGCGCCCTTAAAAAAGGAACATTCGGCGCATTCAGCCTGGCTACGGCTCTCTCCACAGCACAGGCTGCAGATAAATGTCTGCGTTGCTCTGCATTTTCTTTTCCCCTTACGGGAGTTACATATGGTGCATTTTGCCATATACTTGTCCTCAATTATTGGCTGTAATAATGTATGGCGGAATGAAGCTTTTCCGACTCATTCTTTCAGGAGCCCTGCTCCAGAACTATATCGCTCAACGGTCGTTTAGGTACGTGGTGTACCCCGTCTGTATCCCGCCAGTAGCGAATATCACCATCTTGTCCCATCTCCTCCAAAACCACCTCTTCTGCAGGGTATCCAAGAGCCAAAACAAGCAGCGGCTTGTAGCGGTCTGGCAGCGCAAAAATATCAGCGACAGCGTTATTTGAAAAGGAACCGATCCGACACCCGAAAATTCCTTGCTCTGCAGCACCAAGCATAATGCTCTGACTGGCAATACCCAAATCAAAGTGCGCCTCATTTTCCGGTCCCTTGCACCGTTTGCTGTCAAGCAGACAAAGAATGTAGGCCGCTGGTCGTTCCCCCTCCTTTGGCCCCGGCCAGTCATTTAGATACCCGGCCCAACCCAGCAGCGGGAAGATCTTCTCGCGCTGCTCTCTCTTCGTAATCAGCATATAGCAAAGCGGCTGGTTGTTGCGGGCAGATCCACCGAGTCGAGCCAGATCAAGCAACTTCAGCAGGGTCTCCCGGGGAATTATTATTCCCTCCTGAAACTTACGTACAGTACGAGTCTTTTGTATTATGTCCAGCATCATGTCAATATCCATTGTGATCAGGGCAGAATTAGCGCTATCCTACTCCCTCTTCTTTCAGCATAGCGCTTCAATACAGTTAGATTCACCATCTTGATCAAGGTCTGTCGAGTTACGATTCAGGGGAGATATGTTGACTTCTCTCTCGTGATTATTTGCGATAGATTGTGCCTTCTCAATTCTCTGCTGGATGATCTGATTTTTGAGGTTCAATCTCTTTTCCCAGCATAACTGGCTTACCATCTTTCCAGACTACCGCATATTGTCCCAGTCGCCTTTTTTTATCCAGAGCCTTGTTCACTGCAAGCTGAAGAGTTTCAAGCATCTTCAAGCTTTCAGGGGATGGTGATTTCATAATACTGCCTCCATTAAAAGCTGTTCATACAGAGCATGATCGAAAATAACACGATTACTTCCCTTCTGTTCGAATATAAGAACCGGCTTTTTAGCACTGTTCATAAAGCAGCGGGTTCTGCCAACTGCCGCACCATAATCCACGAGTAAATTACTTTGCTGGATTCTGTGCGTATAGAATTATCGTGAAAAGTAATTTTGAAAAGACCTGTCAAACTCACTTCTAACTCAGCTGATCGTTTGAGTATTGTGTTAATTTCCTAACTCCTTTGGATTATCTAAATCAAATATTGTAGAAACAGGGGACAAAAAATTATACGGAATTATTTTCCGGTCATACCAAAGTCAACATACTTCCACTATAGTTTCACTTCGATCTTACTTTATCCTTCATGAAAGGCAACCACTGCCTCCTTGTCGCGGCTGGCTATCTGGCGGGCGACCTTGGCCGGCACCACCTCGTAGCTGTCGCCGAGTTTGACAATGGCCAGCTGGCCGCAACTGAGTTGTTCCGCCATATCTTCAGAAACATAGATCCTGTTTATCGTGTTCTGCTCTGTAAAATAGTATGGCTCACCACGATCATCCAACTTCTGTCGATTGTTCTCAATGAGTTGTTTTATCTGGGCTCTCTGTTCACGTTGCCGTTTTTCTTCAGAGCGCTGTCGGTTGAGTTCACGGTTTCGCTTTGCCTGGGCTGCCTGCTCTTCCCGTGCCTTGTCGCTAATGGCAGCGGAGTTATTTTCATTGTTTTGCTTGTTCTTCTTGCGGCTGAGGTATTTTTCACGGTTGGCTTTTTTTGCCTGTTTTTTGCTGACCAGACCGGCCTTGAGAAGCTGGTCCTGAAATGGGTTTCCCATGTTTTTTTCCTTACGAAATCATTGAACTTCTAATAATCAGTTGGTTAATAAAAATGGTTACGCCCTGGGAACTATTACCAGTTTTTACACGTTAATGGTCATTTCCAATTCAGAAAAAATACCTTCCCAGGGCAACAAACCCCATGCCTGCTGCCACCGTTCCAAAAAAACTCTTGAAGCGCCAGGCTACAAAAAATGTCGGTATTGCCGCTAACAAAAACAAATTATCCAGTTCCAGGGTAAGTTCACCCTCCCGGCAGAGCAGTCCCGGAGCCAGTAGAGCTGCAAGAACCGTTGCAGGAACAAAACTCAGCCACCGGGCAATCCAGGGTGACAGACTGCGATCAGAGAGCAGCAGCATGGGCAACAGGCGCGGCAGGTAAGTAACCGCCCCCATACCGCAGATTGTCAGGAAGACGGTTTTGTCATCCATTGTTCCACTCCAACACCGACAGTAGCAGCGACCATTGTTGCAATAATAACATGTGACTGACTGAAACCGAGCAGATAGAGTGTTACCGAAAGCCCGGCTGCCAATACCGCCATCATCAAATATACAGGTTTAACAACCTGTGGTACCAAGAGCGCAATAAACATAGCTGGCAGAGCGAAATCCAATCCGACTGGGCGGACATCGGCAATCTGCCCCCCTGCAATATAACCAATCATACTGCCGACAACCCAGGATGACTGGGCGGTAATATTTACTGCAAACGTTTCGATTTTCGGGGGAGCACTTTTGGCCATCCGCATTGAGTGCAGGGCAAAAGTTTCATCAGTTAATTCATAACCAAACAGGGCAATCTGCCACTTCCGCCATCCTTTCAGTTTTGGCGCCAAAGCCGCAGACATCAGCAGGTGACGAAGATTCACAACAAAAGTGGTAAATATCAGGGTAAATGGCGAGGCAGCTGCACCAAAAAGTCCGGCACCAATCAGTTGCGCACTCCCTGCAAATACGATCACGGACATAGCTACGCCATTAAACAACCCTAATCCGCTTTTCTGGGCCAACACACCATAGGCAAAACCCACCGGAATATATCCCAGTACGATAGGCAAGGCCTGGCGTACGCCGCTCCAGAACCCTGCATTCTTTTTTTCCTGTGCTGAATACTCCTTCTGTTTCACACTTGACTCCTGTCGTACTCTGAATTCTTTGAAAGAGTAGCCGGTTATCCGTTTAACTCATGCATACATTGTGGAAACCTTTTCGCGGCGAGGCGCCGCTCCTACCCTTATACCAGTAGGAGCGGC
>JAYEKB010000043.1:0-5488 GCA_034660835.1 Thermodesulfobacteriota bacterium | reverse complement strand
ACGATTTGATTGCACAAAACCGGAGGCGTAGCATGGCTACGTTGAGGATTTTGTAATTGAAAATCGTACAAATATGACCTGAAGCAGAGATGCATAGGTGTGACACTTATTTCTTAACAGGCCCTAATGCTACACGATCCAATCCTTGAATACTGCATCCGCAAGTGGTTCCGCCTGCAGCATTTCCCGGTCACCATCCCGTTCAAGCGCCACTTCACCGGGCAGTAATCTGCCATCTGTCTTCCTGCCGTAGCGAACGACCAGTCCGGCAACTCTGGTCAATATTTCCGCTTCTTC
Organism: Thermodesulfobacteriota bacterium; assembly: GCA_034660835.1. GTDB lineage: Bacteria > Desulfobacterota > Desulfobulbia > Desulfobulbales > Desulfobulbaceae > Desulfobulbus_C. The sequence goes on along the minus strand of JAYEKB010000043.1, from coordinate 5,191 downwards.
GACGGTTCCGGCAACCATCTTGGACGCTCGACGCAAAAGCGCGGCAGGACCTGGACGCTCGGGCATAAACAGAAGCCAGTCCTCGGGTCCGTGCAATTCGACAAGCCGGTCGTTTTCTTGCTCGTTGCGGCCCAGAACCAGCCAGTGGCCGCCGGGCAGACGAAACTGGCGTCCCACCAGCAACAACTTAATATCGTTCACCTGGAATTGATCCCGTCGGGTCGCGAACAGACCTCCATAAAAACGTTCTATACGGGAGGCCAGGTTGGGATCTGTCAGTACACAGCCACCGGCAGGCGCAGGAAACTCGGTGATACCTAACTCACGAGCCAATTTAATCTGCGGCTTGCGGCCTCGGCCGGCAAAACCATACAGCCTGTCACGGTCCACCAGTCCCTGTCGTTCCGGCAGAGTTGGATCCATCAATTTTGCCGACAAGGGACGCAGCAGGATATCCTTGCAGATCGCATCCCGTTCAATAACGTTCAAGGTATCACGACGTTGGGACATGGGCCGCTGGCCAAGAACTTCACCGGTAATAATAAAGGAAGCGTGATACTCAGCCATCAATTGCCGGGCCCTGGTGAGCATCAATATTTTGCAGTCAATGCAGGGATTGAAATTTTTTCCAAACCCGTGGGCCGGGTTGCGCAACAGTTCAATATAACCGTTGCTCAGATCGATAAGCTCAACCGAAATCCCGTATTTTTTCCGTACTTCCTGCTGGTATTCCTGCTCCCGCTCAAGCAGTGCATGATCAAAAAAAGGGGTGACAAATTTCAGCGCCCGAACCTGTATCCCCTGGTCTCCAATAATACGGCAGGCAAGGATGGAGTCTAGGCCGCCGGAAAAAAGCCCCAGGGCTGTTGTTTCACTCATGACTATTTCTCTTTTGCCTTGGAGCCCTGTCCCCAGGGCGATAAAACTTCGGTATAAGTACCACACAGGCCAACAATCGCCCAGGGGACTGGGCTCCTACGAAAATCGTGAGCCACCTGTTATTGAGAACTTACGGTTTTTCAAGCACGGAAGACAAGAAAATTACGTTGTTATAACACCTTTACGTTCCACAAGTTCCCTGGCAAGGCCAAGGGTTTGTTCGGTCGGATTGTCGCCGCCTAACATGCGGGCGAGTTCAGCCACCCGTTCTTCTCTGTGCAGGCAACGGATAGTGGTGTGGGTACGGTTATTGTTGATCACCTTGTCCACCAGAAAATGGGCATCGGCATGGGCAGCGATCTGCGGCAAATGAGTTATACAAAAAACCTGGTGGTGACCGGCAAGTTCAGTAATTTTGCGAGCCACTGCCTCTGCTGCCTCACCGCCGATGCCGGCATCAATTTCATCAAAGATAACAGTGTCCACCCTGTCCCGACGGGCAAGCAGACATTTCATGGCCAGCATGAGACGGGAGAGTTCACCGCCGGAAACCACGTTGACCAGAGGTTTAGGGGGTTCTCCAGGATTTGCGGAAAATAAAAATTCGACCGTGTCCTGACCGGTTGCCGATAACTTCAAAGCTTCCGAATCCTTTGCGCCCGTAATGGACACCTCAAAGACAGCCTGGTTGAAACTGAGCGAGGTCAGCTCCTCCTGCATGGCCTTTGTCAGTCGATCCGCAACCTGACAACGTTTCTTTGACAATTTCCCAGCCCTGAGCAACAGCTCACTCTCCATCCCCTGTAGCTCTTTTTTTAGTGTTATAATTTCCTGCTCCAGACTGTCGAGCGAAGCCAACTCTTTTTCAGCCTGATCTGCAAATGCAAGGACATCTGTCAGCATTGCACCATATTTTCGCTGCAACTGCCTGAGCTGGGCCAGGCGGGATGCAATAGCATCAAAACGTCCCTGATCCATTGGGATGGAACTGCGGTAGGAGCGCAAAGCCCCTTCCAGATCTTCAACCTCAAAACAGGCCGAGCTTATACGCTCTGTAAGCTCTTTTACCCCCGGATCTAATGCAGCAGCCTGTTCCATATTTTTTCTGATTTCAGCCAGATGGACAAGCAACTGATTCTGGAGCAGGTTATGACTCTTGCCAGCCAGATCCGCCAGGGCTGTCGAAGACTTGAGCAGGTCCCGTTCCCTGACCAGTTGGTCATCTTCGCTTGGTAGCGGTTGGGCATCACGGATCTCACGCAGTTGAAAACTGAGAAAATCACGACGCTGTTCTTTGCCCTGCTCCCGCTCCTGCAGTTTGCGAAGCCTCCGCCGCTGTTTCTGCCGGCTTTTAAAAAAAATACCGTACTCCCGGCGAATGTCCAAAAGCTCGCCGTAGCCGTCTAAAAAATCAATATGATTGCCGCTCCTGAGCAATTGCTGGTGGTCGTGCTGGCTGGCAATGTTGACCAGGTTTTCAGCAAGTTCAGATGCCAGTCGGGTGGTTGCCAGCCGATCATTAATAAAAATCCGGCTCCGCCCACGGCTATTGACAATCCGGCGCATGATACAGTCATCAGCGTTGTCAAACCCGTGCTCCCTCAGCAGGTCAACAAGCTCCAGGTGACCACTGATATCAAACAGGGCCTCGATCACGGCCTGGTCACAGTCACTGCGCACCCAGGACTGGGAGGCTCGGCCACCGGTCAGCAGATGAACGGCCTGCAGGATAATGGACTTCCCGGTACCGGTTTCGCCTGTGAACACGATCAATCCGGTCGAAGTTTCGGAAAAATCAAGCTCCAGCGTATCGATTAAGGCCAGATTGTTTACACGCAGTTCCAGCAGCATTATGAAAATATAATCAAAGTGTTATTAATCTACAGGAAACCGGCAGCCCGGACATTATGCTTGACCTGTGGCGGATCAACCTGTATCGTCCTGATTGTCCGCTTAAAGAGTCCAAGATAAGAGTTAACAACCCATGAAAGACAGCCACCTGCTCAGCGCCAGCCTTGAAGATTACATTGAGGCTATCTATCATATTATCTCCGAAAAAGAGGTTGCCCGGGGCAAGGATATCTCCAGCCGTCTGAAGGTAAGCGGTGCATCAGTCACAGAGGCCCTGCGCGCGCTGTCCAAAAAAGGGCTGATCAACTATGCGCCCTATGAGGTCATCACCATGACCGACAAGGGACGAATCATTGCCGAAGACGTTATCCGCCGCCACAATGCCCTGAAAAAATTCTTTATCGAAGTGCTGGCCGTGAGTGAGGCCACTGCCGAAACCGGGGCCTGCAAATTTGAACATACCGCTCCTGCTGAAATTATTGAACAGATGGTCAACTTCAGCAAATTTCTCGATGTCTGTCCCCGGGGAGGTAAAGAGTTGATTCTGGGGTTTGCCGATTTCTGTAAAAAAGGGAAAACCAGGGTCAACTGCGACGAATGTATCTCTCAATGCCTGGGAAACATGCCGGTTTCACCAGATTAATCATTAAAGAGCACAGAATTTTTTCAATTAATTGCTGGACGGACCGGTTACCTGATCAGGCCGACGATCTCACCCTCATTCGGAAAACGGTTCAGCTCTTTTTTGGAAAAAACCTGTTGGTCATCAACACAGACGATATAGACACCTGCGGAACCTGGAATTAACTCTACCCTGGTCTGCGAACCAAATTCTTTTATCAACTCATCCTCCAACCTGGAGGCTCTGGGTTTGTAGTTTCAGGAAGTACAGTATTCTATAGTTACCTTCATTGTTCTCCTTACAGATTAATGGTTGCTCTACGATCAACTCAATTCAATCTGAATAATACCATACCGGATCCTCCTCGAAAAGTCCGGTAGAGAAATTTTTCTTTTTCAATGACTCAATTTATTTGTATAATGATATTGATGCGTTTTAAATTTATAGAGTGAACAAAACTTTTTCCTGCAAAATGCCAACAACAAACCATGCCGGTTTACGAATACACAGCTCTTGACACTGGTGGAAAAAAGCTGAAGGGAGTTCTGGATGCAGATTCCATGGCTGCAGCCCGCCAGAAAATCCGCCAGACGGGCAAATACCCGGTTGATATCAGGGAGACCGTACCCAAGGCCAAGCAGACAAAAAAAGGCGGTTTCTTTTCCCTGCAGACTGGACAACGCGTCAAACAGCAGGAAATACATGTTGCCACCCGCCAGCTGGCCACCCTGCTTGGGGCGGGCATTCCCCTTGTGCCTGCTTTAAACGGTCTTATTGAACAGACCACCAACAAAACCCTTAAAACCATTATCACCCAGATAAAGGAATCGGTGAATGAAGGCAACTCGCTGACCTCAGCGCTGGCTGAACACCCGCGTTTGTTTTCCAGGATCTATGTCAACATGGTGCGGGCGGGCGAGGCCTCAGGCTCTCTCGATGTGGTTCTGGAGCGACTGGCCGAGTTTGGTGAACGACAGCAGGCCCTGGGCTCACGTATCAAGGCCGCCCTGATCTATCCCATCTTCATGGCCCTGGTGGGTACTGTTGTCCTGTTTCTGCTCATTACCTTTATCGTGCCCTCCATTACCAAAGTTTTTGATGACCGCAACCAGATCCTGCCGCTGCCCACCATTATCCTGATCAAAATCAGCAGTTTTCTCCAGAGCTACTGGTGGCTTGTCCTGCTTCTGCTCGTTGCCCTGGTTTTAGGTATCCGTTTCTTCATCCAGCGACCCAAAGGCAGACGCATATGGGACAAGCTGAAGCTGACCCTGCCGATGCTCCGGGATCTGAACATCAAGATTGCAGCCGCCAGTATGGGACGGACCTTGGCCAGCCTGTTGCAGTCAGGCGTTCCACTCATCACCTCCCTGCAGATCGTCAAAAACATTCTCAACAATGTGTTGCTGGCTGAAGTCATGGACGAGGCTACGGAAGAGCTGGAAAAAGGAAAAAGTCTGTCCGGTTTCCTGCGGGGAAATGAATATTTCACACCCATGCTTGTGCAGATGATTGCCGTTGGTGAACAGAGTGGCGCTTTGGAAAAAATGCTTGAAAAGGCGGCAGACAGTTATGAAAAAGAGGTTGAAGCCAAAATCATGGCCTTGACCTCCATGATAGAACCCGTCATGATCCTGGCCATGGGACTGGTGGTCAGTTTTATCGTAATTTCGATCCTGCTGCCGATTTTCGAAATGAACCAGCTGATCAAGTAAGGGCCTGTTAAGAAATAAGTGTCACACCTATGCATCTCTGCTTCAGGTCATATTTGTACGATTTTCAATTACAAAATCCTCAACGTAGCCATGCTACGCCTCCGGTTTTGTGCAATCAAATCGT
>JAYEKB010000042.1:0-5512 GCA_034660835.1 Thermodesulfobacteriota bacterium | reverse complement strand
AAACGACCGTGATGCAAGTGAATGAGGTTTCTTTGTACGTTACGGCGACGGCAACATAAAATAACGATTTGAGGTACCAGCCTTTACGACTACAAATTCCAGCCACAAGAGATTAGCTTCCAAGGAAAACGTCCATAGTCAGGAGAAAGAGCACGTCTTTACGCTCTATTCTACCTCCATGCAGGGGCTCAGCAAAGAGGAAACTGCCCGCCGCCGGCAGGAATACGGTCCCAATCGTCTCACTCCCCCAAAAAAGCAAAGTCCGGTTATCAGATTCCTCCAGCAGTTTCGTGATGTGTTGATTTATATCCTTCTCGCGGCCGGATTCATAACCGCTCTGCTTGGTCATTGGATTGACGCTGTGGTTATTTTCGGGGTTGTGATCGTCAACGCAGTGGTCGGATATGTGCAGGAAGGCAAAGCGGAAAAAGCGCTGGATGCCATTAGGAATCTTCTCTCGCCAAAAGCGATGGTCCGCAGGGAAAACCGCAGCTCTTCCGTGCCATCCGATGAGCTTGTTCCGGGAGATATTGTAATATTGCGCTCCGGTGATAAGGTTCCAGCCGATATGCGTCTCTTCATGACACGCGAGCTCAGGGTCGACGAATCGCTGTTGACCGGCGAGTCCGTTCCAGTCGAAAAGTCCAATGATGTTGTGCCTGTCACTGCCGCTTTGGGAGATCAGAAAAACATGGCCTTTTCAGGGACGCTTGTCACATATGGTAAGGGCGAGGGAATCGTAACCGGCACCGGTGACGATACCGAGTTGGGCAGAATCAGCACCATGCTCGGCAGCGTGGAAACGCTTGTCACGCCGTTTCTGCGACGCACCGAACAACTAGCCAAAATGCTGGCTGCAACCATTCTTCTGCTTTCCATCGGTGTCTTCCTTTATGGAATACTTATCAAGGAATTCTCCGTTACCGAGATGTTTAACGCTACTGTCGGTCTGGCCGTGGCCGCAATCCCGGAAGGTCTGCCCGCTATCATGACCATCACATTGGCGGCAGGTGTCCAGGCAATGGCCCGGCGCAATGCAATCATCAGAAAATTACCGGCAGTGGAAACCCTGGGCTCGGTGACCGTAATCTGTTCCGATAAAACCGGTACCCTGACCCGAAACGAAATGACCGTACGCTCGGTAGCGGTTGACAAGCATGTTTATGCGGTAAGCGGTGAGGGATACGAACCGATGGGATCTTTCCTGCTTGACGGTACAGCGGTAAACGAATCGAGAGTTCCGGAGTTGTCAATCCTGGCACATGTTGCTCTGCTTTGCAACGATGCCAGTCTGGAGAACCGTGAGGGAAGTTGGGTTTTATCGGGAGATCCAACCGAAGGAGCACTGGTTTCCTTGGGGATAAAGTCCGGTTATGATCATGAAACGGAAATGCAAAAATGGGCACGCACCGATGTTATCCCCTTTGAATCACAGCGTAGATTTATGGCCACCTTGCACCATAGTCATGAAAACGAGGCCTTTATTTATATGAAGGGAGCGCCGGAAGCGGTGCTGGGGCGGTGTAATTCCCAACTTGTTGGCAACGGCGAAAAGGAGCCCATCGACCATGCTTATTGGCAAAACGTTATGGGGGAGATCGCTGGGCAGGGACAACGGCTTCTTGCCTGCGCTTACCGGAAAGCGGATCCTGCAAAGCAAACACTTTCCTTTACTGATGTGGACAGCGAAATGACGGTAATCGGCCTGGTGGGAATCATCGATCCTCCGCGCGCTGAGGCGGTTGAGGCCATTAAAAGCTGCAGGCGCGCCGGGGTTCAGATAAAAATGATTACGGGCGATCATGCCGCCACTGCCAAGGCCATAGGAGCGATGCTTGGTATAAGGGGTAACGGGTCAGTGATGACCGGAAGCCAGGTAGAAGCCCTGGACGATGCCGATCTGCAGAAGATTGTGGCTGAGGTCGATATTTTCGCCAGAAGCAGCCCGGAACATAAAATACGTCTGGTCAAGGCGTTGCAGGCGAAAGGACATGTCGTGGCCATGACCGGTGACGGCGTCAACGATGCACCCGCCCTGAAACAGGCTAATGTCGGTATAGCCATGGGCCAAAACGGTACGGAAGTTTCCAAGGAAGCAGCGGAAATGATCCTGGTCGACGATAATTTCGCTACCATTGTCGGTGCCATTGAGCAAGGAAGAACAGTGTACGATAACCTGAAAAAATCCATCCTCTTTGTGCTGCCGACCAACGGAGGCGAGGCTTTCAGTATCCTGGCCGCCATAGCCATAGGATCGACGCTCCCCATAACCGCCTTGCAGATATTATGGGTGAACATGGTAACAGCAGTGACCCTGGCCCTTACACTGGCCTTTGAGAAAAGCGAAGATAATGTCATGCAGAGAAAGCCGAGGCAGCCAGACGAGGTTATACTCTCGCCTTTTATCATCTGGCGCATTATTTATGTATCCGTGATTCTGATGACCGGGACTTTTGGTCTGTTTCTTTGGTACGAAAGTGGTGGTCATAGCCATGAAACAGCGAGAACCGTTGCTGTCAATGCCCTGGTCATGTTTGAGATTTTCTATCTGTTCAGTTCCCGTTTTTACGTTGCCTCGGCGTTTTCCCAAAAAGGTTTTTGGGGCAATCGATACGCCCTGTATGCCATCGGTATTTTGCTGATCCTGCAGCTTGTTTTCGTCTATGCGCCGTTCATGCAGACACTTTTTGAAACAGCGCCTCTTGGTGTTCTGGACTGGGTCTATATTGTCGTGGTAGGTTCAAGCGTACTGTTCTTTGTCGAATTGGAGAAATTTCTTCTGCGACGCATTTATGGCCGGGACCTGGTTATGTAGCCATGTAACTGGAAAACCAAAAGTACGGAAAAGATGGCAAGGCTAAAATAAGGTGACAATTTTTATCGTTAGCAGTGCAAATTTCTACTCTATAGCTGTAACAGGTTGTTCAAGTAAGCCGCTACGCGGCAGTTCCCATCTCAACACTCCGTCCGGAGTCTTCTGCATCCATCAATTTTTTTAGTATTACATAGTTTTTTCATTACGATCATATCCTTATAGGGCCGCTTGTTAAAGCGGTAATTTTTAATCCGTATACAGGAGAATGATCATGATGTCAGATTGGTACGAAAAAACAGACAGAGCCCTGCAGTTGACCGGCAAAGGCGATAAAACCAGGCAATGCTATGTGCGTGCGGTTCGTCTGCTTGCCGGATTCTACGACAAAACACCGGATAAGATTACCGAACAAGAACTGCAGGATTATTTTCTCCATCGGCGGAACGTAAGTAAATGGGCGCCGTCCACCATGCGCATATCCTATTACGGGATTCGCTTCTTTTTTCAAAATGTTGCCCGCCGTGATTGGCACACTCTGGATATCCTCAAAGTCAAAAATGAAAAAAGGCTTCCTGATATTCTCAGCATTGAGGAGGTCAGAGACGCACTTGCCAAGGTCAGGATGTTCCACAACTATGCCTTTCTTTCCACTGTCTATTCCTGTGGGCTCAGGCTACAGGAAGGGTTGTATCTCCAGGTAACCGATATTGATTCGAAAAGGATGATGATCCACGTTCATCGGGGGAAAGGGGCAAAGGATCGCTATGTTCCTCTGCCGGAATCCACCCTGATTCTGCTCAGGCAGTACTGGGCTACCCATAAAAATAATCTTCTTCTCTTTCCGGCTTTAGGACGAAGCGGAAAAGATGGGCACGGAGCAAAAAGGCCCATGTCGAAAAGCAGTGTGCAGGCAGCATTCCGCAAAGCCAGGTTTGCAGCAGGAATACAAAAACGCAGAGTATCCATCCATACCCTGCGGCATTCCTATGCCACTCATTTGCTGGAGGCCGGGGTCAACCTCAGAATCATTCAACGCAACATGGGGCATGCCAACCTTGAAACAACCATGGCGTATCTCCATCTCACCCGGGCAGGCCTGGAAAATGCCTGTGACCTGATCAACTCGGTCATGGGAGGTCTGGAACATGGGCACAATTAAAAATATTTTCAAAGAGCATGGGCCGGCATATCTTGACCGTTACGGCAAAACAATGCCTGCCGGACACAAGAAGGTCATATGGGCAATCATAGCTTGTAAAACTGATGTCTACGGCACCTGTGTCTATCAATGTGCTGATTGTAAAACCACGCAGTTCGTGCCCCTTTCCTGCGGCAATCGGCATTGTCCAAACTGTCAATACCAGAAAACCAGGAAGTGGCTCATGAAACAGCAACAGGCACGTCTACCGGGTTCTCATTTTATGATAACCTTCACCGTGCCCGAACAGATACGCAGCTTTATCCGGTCTCACCAAAAAGCAGCATATTCAGCTCTGTTTGCAGCATCAGCACAGGCCCTGAAAAAATTAGCGGCAGATCCCCGGCATATTGGAGGCGATCTACCGGGCTTTTACGGGGTACTGCATACCTGGGGCAGGCAGTTGCAGTACCATCCCCATATCCATTATGTCGTTGCCGCTTGTGCGCTAAACAAAAAGGATCTCTCCTGTCACAGATCAAAAAATAACTTCTACCTGCCGGTAATTCCGCTCGGCATTATCTACAAGGCCAAGTTCAAGGATCTGATGAAGAAAAAAGGCCTTTTAAACAAGATCCCTGCCTCAGCCTGGAAACCCGCATGGAATGTCAACTGTCAGTCTGTCGGAGAAAGTGTGCAGGCAACGCAATATCTGGCCACCTATGTCTTCAAGGTAGCCGTCTCCGACAGCAGGGTCAAGACTGATAAACAGACTGTTTTTGTTGCATACAAAAAGAAAAAGAGCAACCGGCCAAGAACCATGAAACTCGCACCGGATGAGTTTATTCGGCGTTTCCTCCAGCATGTCCTGCCCAAGGGTTTTATGAAGATCCGTTATTACGGTTTCATGCACCCTTCATGCTCTGTGGCTGTAGATCGGGTGAAGGCCATTATCGCCAGGACTGTCGGGGTAAAGATAACAGCGGAACCCTGTCAACCGGAGCCTTTGTCTGAACCGATATGCAAACATTGTGGCGGAACACTGATCTTTAAGTTCTTTGTTCCGCCGTTACCTGTGTCTAAGCCAGGGGGACCGGCCGGGTAGTAACAAACGAACTCTTAACTTTTTGTCGTACTTTTTTACGCCCATTTTTAAAATGGTTTTTCCGGGTGATTACATTGGTGCGCCCATTCAACCAAAATATGCCGGTTACATGGGATCTATGAGGGCAATATTTCCTCTGGTATTGTTACCTGCCGTTTGAATGATGAAAAATAAGCTGCCTTAATCACCTCGCAACCATTCCGGCTCTGCCAAGCATCCTGCCTCTTTTTAGCATTCCCCTATAGGTTATTTTCTCCACCGGATAAACCGGGCTTCTTGAACAATGGATTGAACCGACCGCTTCGCGGATCGGACTCAATCCTTATTGGTTATGTGCTCTTTTGGGGTAAACAACATTAATAGCACCGCTACTTACGGAAACGACACCTTTTCCTTTAACAAAATGTCGGTATAGTTTGGGGGCGTCGCAATCCTCAAATCCCCGTAGTTTCTT
>JAYEKB010000041.1:0-5534 GCA_034660835.1 Thermodesulfobacteriota bacterium | reverse complement strand
TCGCATCGGCTTGCCTTCGGTGAACACTTTGCAAATTTAAAGTAGGGAATAATGCGCAATTTTATCATATGATTTACAGAGGTTACCTTAAAATGAGCAAAGTGTTCATGAAATATGCGGGTTAGCAAAAGTGACGATGTAGCAATGCCCGCTGAGGCAACCGTAAGATCAGCTGACACTGCGGTCCAGCATGGCCCGCAGGCCGCCCTTTTGTTCCGGGGTATAACCAAAAACTTCCTGCCAGATATTGTCACTTTCCATACAGAAATAAACGCAGGTTGCAGGGGCAATATACTCTGCCAGTTCATCGGCAATAACCTTGTACATCTCAACCCGCTGGCTTCTGAAATAACGGGATTTGCCGTCAAGACCGTCAATAAACTCTTCATAAAAAAATGTGGAATTCGGAAAACGGCTGCCTGCAATGGCTTTAAGCGACGGCAGATAACGCAGGGCGCCCAGGCTGATCCAGGCAATACGATCAGCCGGTACAATCTCAAACAGCTTTTTGATAGTGGAGCGGTACCCCTCCTGCCAGCCGTCATGCCGGATAATCGGATCAAAATGAAAGGCAAGTCGGTATCCCCAGTCCGCACAACGGGCAGCTGCCGCCAGCCGTTCCGCAAGAGAAGCAGTCCGGATCTCTTCACGCTCCATAATCGGCGGGCTGTTCAACGACCAGGCAACAATGGTGCGGCCACCGTGATCAAGTCCTGCAAGGTTGTCTATAACCACGGATTTTGATTTCAACTCCAGCACAGCATTTTTTTTACTCTGCATATAGTTAACCAGCAAGGGGCTGAACCCGGTCAGATTGTCCAGAGCAAGGCTGTCAGTGAACTCACCGGTACCGATGCGAAAAAAAGTTTTCGGGTTTGCGGCAAAGGCGTCATCAAGTTCTGCAAACAACTCTTCAATATTTATAAAAAAACTGATCCAGGGATTGTTTAAATAGGCCTGCAGGATGCAGTACACACAGTCCATGGGGCAGCCCATGCCGATATTAAGTACCTGGTATTCGCAGCAGGTGTACTCCCGGGTTGCAGGACAGGGCTTGAAAAACCGGCCATGGTTGCGGCAGAGAAGCAGACAATGCTTACCCCTGGTCAGGTTGTCCGGGTACCTGCCGGCAATGTCAGGATGCTCCCGGTTTCCAATAACAGTTACCGGAAGCCCGCTGCGTTTGATAATCTCTCCGGCATAGTCGTTTTCACGACACTCCTGGGTGACATAGAGATGGGTTATGTATCGGGATGGGTCGCCGTAGGACAAGATTGGTTCCGGGTTCAGAGTTTCTGGTTTCTGGTTTTCGATTCAGATTCGCAATTCAGGTAATTCACCGGCAGGGTAAGGTAGCGGTCTCCTTCTTCAGGTCTGCCGTGCTTGATACAGCCGTTGCCGTAAATAGTACATTTTCTGTTCAATTCAGCAAGGGCTAACCTATGTTGCTCCGGGGTAAGAGTACAGTTCTCCAGCAGGTTACAGATGGAACGAATACGCCAGGTGTCCATACCCAATCGATGAATTGCAGATAACTGATCTTGCCGGCCGCCGTCTTTCAAGGTCAGGGGCTCATCAATGAGCAAAAATGGTTCTTTTCTGCCAACCCGCAGCCAGAGATCATAATCCTCGCAGCATGACAGTGACTCATCAAAAAAACCATACTGTTCAAACAACTGTCTGCGAGCCATGACAGTGGACATACCGACTACACACATTTCCAGGGAACGGCAGAAAATATCCCCATGCGGGGGGTGATGCTTTTTTTTTTGGTTGACCCTTTTTCCGTGCCGGTGCCAGAGCTCCCTGGTATGGGAAATAAGATAGTCCGGTTCCTGCTCCATGGCAGTTAGCTGCAGTTCAAGTTTTGTTACATCCCACCAGTCGTCGGAATCCAGAAAACAGAGGATATCATAACGAGCCTCTGCTATTCCTCTATTGCGTGCAGCCGAGACTCCCCTGTTCTGCTGATAGATATAACGAATCTCCACCTTGCTTTGCCCGGCAATACGGCTGACGATGGCCTCTGTTGCATCACTTGAACCATCATCTATCACCAGTACCTCTTCACAGGGGCAGGTCTGATTCAATATCGAAACAAGGGCTTTCTCAATGAAAGCGGCACGGTTAAAGGTAGGAACTATGACGGAAATCACTTAATCTTCATGGAATGCTGAAAAGTAAAATATGAAGCTATTCCCGCTAACAGCAATTTGTTATGGGCAAGCACACGGTTGTAGAGTATCTTAAAAAGTTTATTCCCAAATAGCAAAACAGCTTAAACAGATAACAAAACTCATCCGACAGCACGACAGCCGGACAGAAAATATATGTACACAGACATCCTCATAAATGCAACGCCGCCTTACGAAAATCGTATTGCGCTGGTTGAAAGCGGCAACCTGCTTGAATTTCACCTGGAACGACCAGCCGAAAAGGGGTTGGTGGGCAATATCTACTATGGCCGGGTTGTACGTGTTCTGCCCGGTATGCAGGCAGCCTTTGTCGACATTGGCTTAGATCGCACGGGCTTTCTCTACGTGGATGATGTTCATACCTCCATGTCTGAACTGGAAAGCCGTATTTCAATTGATGAGCAGCCATGCAGCCGGTTTGTTCTTCAATCAAAAGAACCTGATGAGACAAATCACTCCGCAGCAAGTCCTAACATCAAGGAACTGCTCAAGGAAGGTCAAGAGATCCTGGTTCAGATTGCCAAAGAACCCATTGGCTCGAAGGGAGCCAGGCTCACCTGTCACATAACCCTTCCCTGCCGTAACCTTGTTTTTATGCCGTTAACCGACCATATCGGCATTTCCCGCAAGATTCAAGACGAAAAAATCCGCGAGATCCTCAAACAGAAAATTGAAAAGCTGCGCCCTCCCGGAACCGGATTTATTGTTCGTACAGTTGCAGAAAATACCACAAGTGCCGAGCTTGAAGCAGACATGGAATTTCTGCTCCTGCTCTGGGATGAAATCACCTCAACCGCAGGACGAGCATCTGTTCCCAGTCTGGTGTACAAGGATCTTGATATGGTGCTCAGATCTGTACGTGATCTGTTTACCGACGATGTCAACGAGCTTATCATTGACTCCAAATCCGTGTACGATCGACTGCTTTCCTTTGTCATGACCTTTGCCCCTAAACTGAAAAACAGAATCGTCCATTACGAAGGTGATGCTCCGATTTTTGAAGCCTATGGTATTGAAGTTGACATCAACCGGGCTCTTGACAAGAAAGTATGGCTGCGCTCGGGCGGCTATATCATCATCGAGACTACGGAAGCGCTGACAGTCGTGGATGTCAACACAGGACGATACGTGGGGAAAAATGATCTCTGCGAAACCATTTTTAAAACCAACATGGAGGCGGTAAAAGAGATTTCTTACCAGCTCAGGTTGCGTAACATCGGCGGTATCATTATTATCGACTTCATTGACATGGACAATGAACAACACCGGGAAGAACTGTACAGCGCCTTCCAGGAGTCCACGCGTAAGGATAAAAGCCGGATAAACATCCTCAAGCTCTCGGAGTTCGGCCTGGTGCAAATGACCCGAAAACGTTCCTGTGAGAGCTTGTCGCAGATGATGTGCGAGCCCTGTTTTTACTGCGGCGGTGACGGGATAATAAAATCACAGCGCACCATCTGCTATGAAATCTTCCGCAGAATCTCACGGGATGCCCGTAAGATAAAAGGGGACACCGTCACCATCAAGGTGCATCCCAGAGTTGCAGACATGCTGCTCCGGGAAGAAGCGCTCAATATTGAACTGCTCGAAGAAATGATCTCCAAACGCTTTACCATTATTCCGGTTCGTGATATCCATATCAAACGGTATGAAATCGTCTGGAATGAATAAAACCATGGCAACCAATCCATGGACTCGTAACATCTCGTTATCATAGTCTTAAATATGTGATCGAAACTTTATATTATGGCAAGAATAAACAGATACAGGGGCCGTTCATCTTCGCGTCGCGGCAGTGGATTGGGTACAAAAATACTGTTTACCCTGCTGATACTCTTTATTGCAGGCGGTGCGGTTGTTGGATTTATCCTTTTTGAAACTGAAAAGCCCCAGCTCGTTGTTGACAAAGAAATCAAGTTCCTTGGTGGTCCGGTGGAGATACCGTTTAAGGCTGTTGATCAGAAGAGCGGCATCAAACAGGTAATCATAACCCTTGAACAGGACGGCGGCATCTTTCAGCTCTTTCACAAGAGCTTTCCACGCCAGGCCTGGCTCTCTAAGGCAGGTCCCGGAGAGGTGAAAGAAACCATCACCCTGGACGCTGTACGGGCCGGTGCAAAAGAGGGCAAGGCAGAACTGGTCATTACAATAAATGACTTTTCATTAAACGGTTTGCTCAAAGGAAACGCAACGGTTGCCCGTTTCCCGGTTTCCATTGATACCAAACCACCTCGTGTCATCATTGAACACGCACAGCGATACATAAGGCCTGGGGGCAGTGGAATTGTTGTTTATGGATTATCCGAGCGTTCAGAACAGCATGGGGTCATGATCGACTCAACTATGTTCCAGGGATATCCCCTGCAGGGAAGCGACAAAAGATATATCGCCTACATTGGACTGCCATGGAACAGCGGAAAACCTGAAAATACCCGGGTTGTTGCCATGGATCAAGCCGGTAATGAGGGTAAGGCTGTATTTTCCATGAACTTTAAAAAAGCAAAAGAAAAAAAAGATCGCATCAATATTTCCGATGGTTTTTTGAAAAAGAAGTTACCTGAATTTCAGGAACATTACCCGGAGATGCAGGGATCAGACATAGACAAATACCTGTATGTCAACAACAAAGTTCGAATCAGCAACGCTGAAAAAATTGCTGCAATCTGCACCAACACTGTTTCCGAACAGTTGTGGCAGGATCGTTTTATCCGTATGCCCGGAGCCGGCAGGGCAGGCTTTGCCGACCAGCGCACCTATTATTATCAGAATAAGCCCATAGACCATCAAACCCATCTTGGCATGGATATCGCTTCAACTGCACGGGTTGCCATTAAGGCTGCTAACAGCGGCAAGGTCATCTTTGCCAAGTACCTTGGTATTTACGGTAATACGGTTATCCTGGATCATGGCCAGGGGCTCAGCAGCCTGTACTCCCATCTCAGCAGTATTGACACGAAGCTCGACAACTTGGTGAACAAGGATGAGGTGATCGGTAAATCCGGCACCACCGGTATGGCAGGTGGTGACCATCTCCATTTTTCCATGCTGGTCCATGGTATTTTTGTAACCCCGGTTGAGTGGTGGGACCAGCACTGGATCGATGTCAATATCAGCAATATCATCACAGATTCACAGTAATAATCCGCTGTGGGGACACTATGTTGGGAGTGATTTATTTCAGACCGGTCTATTTTGTAATTTTTAGCCTTACAGTTAGCCCGCATATTTCACAAGTCGAGGCGGCTGCAGATGCGCTGAGCGCAGGAGTAGGCAGGTAAGCGCAGACTCCGATAGTTGCCTATGCCTGCTCCTGCAGCGACAAAGCAGGTGCGGTCGCAT
>JAYEKB010000040.1:0-5539 GCA_034660835.1 Thermodesulfobacteriota bacterium | reverse complement strand
CCCAGTTTGAGTCCATTTCCCACGCGGATGACCTCTGTGTGGTGACCTTCGATCAGGCGAACAACTCCTACACGTTGGCTCGAGCGTCGGCGCCGACCACGCCGATCACCGAGCCGGTCACCGGTCAGCATGATCCTGTTGATATAGCGCGACTGCTTGAGCATAAAGATGCATTTGATATGGTTGTCGGGGCTCGCGGGAAAGGATCGGCAACGGTTTTGCACAGAGATTTTGCCAACTGGTTCTATAATAGACTTGCCTCCTATGTAACCAAATTTCGTGTGGAGGACCTTACCTCGGGGTTCAGACTCGTACGGGCACCCGTTGTACGAGAGTTTATCTATCTTCTCCCCAACACCTTTTCATACCCCACTACTCTTACAATGGGTTATCTGCGCAGCGGCAGAAGTGTGAAATATGTTCCTATAGAAACCGCTGCCAGAAAAGGAAGAAGTAAGATTAAACTTATGAGCGACGGCACCAGGTTTTTTCTTATTATTGTGAAGATTGCAACTTTGTTTTCGCCGTTTCGAATTTTTTTGCCTTTGAGTTTCTTCTTTTTTTGTGTGGGACTTGCGTACTACTTGTATACTTATCTCACTCTGGGACGTTTTACCAATATGTCCGCATTGCTGTTTAATTCATCAATCATCATGTTTATGATGGGACTTATTTCCGAGCAGATTTCACAGATGCGCTATGACCGGGTTAAATGATAGTTTTTGATTACCGTCAGGCCAGCTAAAACCCATGAAACCAAGACTTCTTGTCCTGACCTCAACCTTCCCGCGCTGGCAAGACGATACCGATCCTCCATTTGTTTATAATCTATCAAAAAGACTTACAAAAAAATTTAACATAACCGTTCATGCTCCTCATTTTCCTGGTGCAGATACACAGGGAACAATTGATGATATTCATGTCCATCGTTTTCGCTATTTCATAACCCCTTTTGAAAAACTTGCCGGATCAACCGGAATCCTGCCTACCTTACGCCACAACAGGCTCTATTTTGCTGTTGTACCTTTTTTCCTGATTGCCCAGTTCTTTTCAATGCTACTCCTTGTTCGAAAGATCCGTCCCGATGTTATTCATGCCCACTGGCTGGTCCCACAGGGATTTTTTGGCGTCCTGATGAAGATACTTTTTCAGGTGCCTGTTGTTGTTACAGCTCACGGCGCAGATGTTTTCGGGTTGCAGCAAGCCTTGTTTACCAGCATGAAACAGTTTGCCGGAACACGGGCAGATGCCGTGACTGTAGTGAGCAAGGCCTTGTTCAATGCCCTTACTGATATTTTTCCTCCCGAAATCCAACCGGAAATCATATCTATGGGTGTAGATGCGGGAAAATTTAATCCTGACAAAAAAAATGCGAACCTGAAAAGACAATACAGGATAGACGGTCCTTTTTTACTCTTTGTGGGCAGACTCACGACTAAGAAAGGAGTCAGTTTTCTTATTGATGCATTGCCGGCGGTACTGAACAATGTGCCTCACACTAAACTCCTTATTGTCGGCAGTGGGGAACTGTCCGGAGAACTGCAGGCCCAGGTGAATTCCCTCGGCCTGAACAAAGCGGTTCTGTTTGTCGGCAGTGTCCCTAATACGGATCTTCCTGCCTACTATGCCACGGCCGATATTTTTATAGGACCTTCCATCCAGGCAGAGGGAGGTGACAGAGAAGGGTTCGGCCTTACCCTGGTCGAAGCCGCCATGTCCGGTTGTCTTGTTATCGGTACCAGGACAGGAGGAATAGAGGATATTATCCAGGATCATGAGACAGGGCTTTTAGTGCCGGAGAAGAATGTTGAGGCGCTGGCCGATACTATAATATATGCCCTTGGACATGAGAAAGAAATGGAAGCGATAAAAAAAGCCGGCAGGAGCCGATGCGTTGAAAAATATGATTGGCAGGTTATTGCCAATCGTTATAAAAATCTTTTTGTAAAGCTTATCAATTAAACCAGTTGCGTTCTTCTTTGTAAGAAGAAAATCCGCAAAGTCCGGCTAAAAACCAATTAAAACATGACGGCGCTCCTGTCGCCAAAAGTCAAGTTTTCCAGCAGGGATCTTATTGATGACCGGTATGGTCGTTTATATGAGTTGTGCATAAGAGATGCTTAGCGGCTGGTACGGATTTCCTCGAAGAGTTGTTTGTGAAAATCATTATAAAATAAAACTACGATCAAGCAGATACCGCCTCGTTTATGAAATTATAGATAACGAATATGTGTTTTCGTCATCGCGATTGGCAAAAGAGATAGAAGCGAGTTTACAAACACGCCAAAAGGTGAGCAACATAGTATCTTTGTTTCTAAAATGTATACTCTTTGACAGGTGTTGGGCATGAAAAGCAACTTTGCAAATGTCGATCCACTTCATTAAATTGTCACTCCCAGGTTCAGCTACCTGTTCAAAACGTTGCATATACTCTCTGACCATACGCTCCACGGTAAATTTCTCTTCTACTCTTGCCCGCTTAAACTCTTCCATCTTCTGGACAGAATTGTATAGATAACATTTACCCATGCATGCGTCCATGTGGATGAGAATATTCATGAAGAGGTCCAGCCCTGCCTGCAAAATCAGCTTTGTTTAAAATTTGGGTGGTTACCTCTGGATTTTGCCGAAATGAACGGGATGCCTGTGCTTCATGTTGACTAATTTGGCGTCAATGTCGACATGGTCTTGACTTTTTCGGACTTCACGATATAATGGTAGGCATGAAGAGATACCTTATAGAAGAGATAAAGTATGATCTTGCACGGAAGATCATACTAATTACCGGTCCCAGGCAAGCCGGCAAAACAACGCTTTCTAAAATGCTGGTTGACGATTTTGATTACTTCAATTTTGACAATCCTCAGCATCGGCTTGGATTGCTGGATCGATCCTGGGATAGAAAAAAATCTCTGATAATTTTTGACGAACTGCATAAACTGAAAAACTGGAAATCCTGGCTCAAAGGGATTTATGATACTGAAGGGATCCCTCCTTCCCTTGTTGTTACCGGCAGCGCGAAACTTGATACCTATAAAAAAGTTGGAGATTCCCTTGCAGGTCGGTTTTTTCAGTTCAGGCTTCATCCCTTAGATTTGAAAGAAATAAAAAACTTTACAGATGACATTCATCTTGAAAAAACTCTGGATCGACTTCTTGAGGTAGGCGGTTTCCCGGAACCATACCTGGAGGGAGATCCAACATTTTATAAGAGGTGGAAACGGTCACATCTGGACATCATTATCCGGCAGGATCTCATTGATTTGGAAAACGTTCGCCAGATTACGGCAATTGAGACGCTTATTCAACTCTTGAGACGACGGGTCGGCAGCCCGGTATCGTACAGTTCGCTGGCCCGTGATCTGCAGACCAGTGATAAGACGGTAAAGAGGTGGCTGAACATCCTTGAAAATATGTATGTTATCTTTCGGGTAACTCCATTTCATCGCAATATTGCCAGATCGATTCTTAAAACGCCCAAGTTTTATTTTTATGATACCGGACAGGTGCTTGGCGATCAGGGAGTACGTCTGGAAAATCTGACAGCCTGTGCCCTGCTTAAAGAGATGCAGTTTCGTGAGGATTGTTTTGGTGAGGAAATGCAGTTGCATTATCTGCAGACCAAAGATGGAAAAGAGATTGATTTTTTCGTGATCAAAGATAATTTCCCTTACCTGATGCTTGAAGTAAAATGGGCAGACAATACTATGAGCAGGAATTTTGTATTATTTGAACGCTACTTCAGTGGGGAAATCCGGAAGGTTCAGATTGTCAGGGAGCCTGCCCGGGAAAAGACATACCCAAGTGGTGTGGAACTTCGCACGGCCGCTTCCTGGCTATCTGCATTGTCTTTTGCCTGAAAATCATCATTCTGCACTGTTGAGCTGTGTATATGAGTCGCTCAGCGCATGATTTGGGTTTGTTTCCCCACGCCCAATAGAAATTACTGGAGGGTATACCGTGGCGCCGAGGTGGATATTCTCCTTGAATACAATGGCAAACTCTTTCTTGTTAAGAAAAGTCGTAGTCGCACCCATCGAGCATCCCCTGCAACTTTCTGAAAACAACTACGCACTGCCCTGGGATATGGCTGGATGAACAAGAGAAGACTGCGGCAGATTCTGCTTTTTGAACAGTAAATGTGATATTGAAAGGTTTTCAGCGGATAGTTATCTCCATATTATTCTCTGTAAGAATGTCTTTTACCTAAATTGAGCGTTTCACCCATCTGCAATAGAAGAAAGGTGAATGATTTGTGCCAGTGGCATTCATGGTGGCTGAAGCAGCATCTGTCCGGTATCAGTCATGTCGAAACTGAACCACTGCGGCTGGCAAGGATTTCCTCGAAAAGTTGTTTATATTCGCTGACCATACGATCTATTGTGAATTTTTCTTCCACCCTGGCCCGGTTGAATTCACCCATTTGCTTGCGCAAACCAGACGAAGCCGCCAGCTCATTCAGCTTTGCTGCAAATTCGTCTACATTGCCCGGTTCACAAAGATACCCGCCCTTTCCGTGCACAACAAGCTCGGGAAGGGATGAACAGTCTGTGGCGACCACCGGCAGGCCGCAGGCCATGGCCTCTGCTGCGGCAAGTCCAAATCCCTCTCTGACAGTTGGGAAGAGTAGGATGTCCGCCTGCCTGTAAATATCGGGCATATCGCAATAAGGTATTGGACCAATACTGTACAGGTCAGGGGCTGTCGGCATCCAGTTTTTTGTCCGCAGGCCGCTGGTGTAAAGAATATCGATATTCGCATCAAGCTGCCGGGCAATCAACGGTAACAGATCGGCTCCCTTACGTCTGGTAAGATTCCCGCTGAACAGTACCTTGACATTTTTTCCAGGTTTTTGCTTTTGCGGACAAAAGAGGTCACAGTCAATACCATTGTAAATGACTTGTATCTCTCCCTTGAACCCCATATCTCTTTTGACAAGCTCTGCTGTAAACCTGCTGACGCTGGTAATTTTGTCTGCTTTGGCCAAAGCTTTGTGGATAAAAAATTTGAGATCTGTCTTGTAATGGACACGTTGGGCAAATGAACTGTATGGCCCCATAAAAGAGTCGAGTACATAATTGTGAAAGGTGATAACCAGCGGGGTTTTGGCTTTTTTGAAAAACCAGGCATAATCCGGGGTGGTATGGATAAGGTCTAATGCAGCATGTTTTCGGCAGAAGAAAGAAAGGGCAGGAGGGAGCAGTGTCCAGTAAGGATTGTACCCGTACAAACGGTAATTGCGAATTCTTTCGGACAGAATTTTGTGAATAACATAGGCACCGTTGCCGGTGGCCATGGGGCTGAGAATGGTCATGTTTTTACTGTATTGGATTGCAAATAATCCAAGAGCCTGGTTCCAGCCTGATCATCACAATGATCAAAGACCATGTCACGAACCTCTTTTCTACGTTCTGTCCAATATGGGGTATCCGGTTCTGATAAAGCAGCATGGAGCTCTTCCTGTACATAACATATTTTGCCAGGCGCCATTTTTCTGTAGTCAAAGAGTAAGGCTCGTTCATCTGCAACATACTGTTGC